>DKLE01000019.1 GCA_002455605.1 Firmicutes bacterium UBA6648 | reverse complement strand
GACATCACCGGCTTTTACTTGATCTCCTTCTTTAACAAGGATTTCTCCAATGTTTCCGGCAAGCTTAGAATTTAAAGCTATTTCTGTGGTTTTCACACTTCCCTGTACAATAAAATCACCGTTTCCCTCTGCTTTGCTGCTAAAAGACCAGCAGCCTGCTATAATTAATGCTACTACCAGCACTCCCACAAAAATTGCCGTGGTTTTTTTCTTTTTATCAACCGCTGTCAATATTTCCTTTTCCATGTCTATTCTTCCTCTCTAATTTCTACTCTTCGATCCTAAGTCCTAATATCTCATAGCTTTCATTACGTCTTTTGAAACTAGCCGTCATTACGTTTTCCTGTAGCGTTCCTAAAATCAAAAACGGCTCTTCTCCTAACGGAGAATGTAAAATTCCTTTTAAGGAAAGCCTTCCTGTTTCCGATATGGTTCCTGAAAATAAATGCTTTTTCCCCAGACAATCCAGACTTCCCTCTATACTGTTGTTTAGTTTGCTTAAACTGATATAACCCTTTTTAGGGCCCATAGGGCTCTTCAATACGATGGCATACTTCCCATTCATTGAATGCTTCCTTTCTTTAAAACCATATTATTTTTACAGGTGTATGGTTTTTTGACAATTGTTCCTATATAATATATGTAAAAATTAATTGATGGAGGTTCGTCGTGGCACAATCCGTAACTACTGAAATGACTAAGCGTCTTATGGCTGATTCCTTAAAAAAATTAATGACCCAAAAGCCTTTAAATAAAATAAGTATCCGAGAAATCGTTGAAGACTGCGGGGTTAACCGGCAGACCTTTTATTATCATTTTCAGGATATTTACGCTCTTCTGGAGTGGATTGTCAATCAAGAAATTGTATCTGTTTTAGAAGACACTGAAAACTTCCTGACCTGGCAGGAAGCTGGTATTTATCTTCTTAAATACTTGGAGAAAAACTCCACTGTGGTTCTTTGCGCTTTAAATTCTTTAGGGCGTTCCGCAATCAAACAACTTTTATATGCAGACGTTGTAAAGGTTGCTACTCAAATTATTACACAAATTGCTTCTGATGTTAACGTTGATGAAAGGTCCTTTAACCACGTAGTTCATTATTATGCCATCTCTTTTGGTGCTTTGCTGGAAGACTGGCTTTCAAACGGTATGAAGCGTTCCCCCGAAGAGGTTATTGATATTTTAGATACCATCGCTTCCGGTACCGCCCGAACTGCCCTAGAACGTTTTGCCTCAAAAGCCAAGCCAGTCTGACAGCTAACACTGTTTTTATTATAATGGGATTCTTGTAGTTCCCACCCCTTGTGCAAATTCGTAGCTCTTTAAAGCCAATGCATATTCCGAGTTAGCATTCGCTAGGTTTAATTTTGCTTTGTATGCACTTACTTGCGTCGTCAGGAGTTCTTCTACTGTGCTCATGCCCTCTTCATTTGTAAGCTGTATAAGCCTTTCCCCTTCTGTTGCATAGGTAAGGAGCTCCTTAGCGGCCTCAACAGCCTTCTTTTTATCCTGGACTAAATCGTATTTATTTCTTATATCGATTTCGATCTTGCTGTAAGCATCTTTTGCTGTTTTTTCTGATTCAGCCAAATTTATTTTTGCATTTAAATAAGTGGATGAATTTTTCGGATATGCTTTCACATCATCCAGCAGAATTTCATATACTTTAATTGCGAAATTAGCGCCTTTTAGCTCGATCCGGTTATTTAAAGCATTTTGTACTCCAGTGTCAGCAGGAGTTATTGCAGATGCTGATGTAATACTTTCCAGCGTATCTGTGAAGATCACTTCCTGCTGGACATTGTAACCCAGTAAATAATTAAAAGACATTTTTGCATATTTTAGTTGAGTCTCGGCGTTTCTCACTCCACTTTCTGCATTCGCTACTGAAGATTTTGCCTGCAAAACGTCTTTCTTCGATAAAAGTCCCACTGCTTTCTTGGCTTCCACATTCTTCAGTGTGGTCTGCTGGGTCACCAGATTCTCTTTTGCAATTTTTAAATTATCCTGTGCAAGCAGAACCTTATAGTAGATGCTGATAGTATCCGCTTCAATTTGATTCATCTCTGCTTGGTAATTGTTTTCTGTATTTTGTCTGGCAAAGTCACGTCTAATCTGCATTATTTTTTTATTATTGGAAGTAGCACCAGCAACTTGAGCCTCATAGGCCATTTCAACCACGCTTTTGCCATACTTTGCTTCTACCCACGCATCTGGAGCCTGTGATAATGCATCCAAACTATCTTCTGTTTTCTTAATTTTGCTTACTGTTTCTGAGTATCCATTTCCCACCGCTATATCCGATTGCTTATGTAGCTCCGCCGCTTCCGCTGAGGATCCAGTTGTTTTCATTATTTTAATAGCTTCCGCAAGAGAAAGCTTCTTGGTCTCCGTTTTTTTGGGCAGCTCAATTCCATTAATGGCTGTACCTGAAGTTGTTACAGCTGCATCTGTTGTAACAATTGCTGAATTTGTAGCTGTTACGGCCGCTCCAGTTGTAGTGATTGCTGGCTCTGTAGTACTAACTTCTGCTGTGGATGTAGCTATCCCTCCGCTGGTTGCCGCCGCTGTCCTTGAATCAGCAGCTTCTGCTGCAACTGTATTTGCTGCTGCCAAAGCGGTAACTGCGGATCCCAGGGTTAAGCTCGCCGCCAGTACCATACAAATATATTTTTTCTTCACTTTCGTAGCCTCCTTCTTCTCATCTTTAGTTATTTTACTTTTTTATTTGCATAGGGGAAATAGATAATTTTTTTCAGTTGTATAAAATTTAAACACAAATAGAAAAACTGTCTAAAATTTAGACAGTTTTTCTATTTTGTATAATATCATCGAGCCTCTTTTGCCATTCTTCTGGCTTCATCAAACTCTAAAATTATTTCTCTCGGTACTTTGCTGCACAGGCTGACCGCTACAATTGCTATAGAGGAAAATACAAAGCCCGGTATGATCTCGTAGATATCAAAGATTCCTCCTGACTGTAAATACCAAAATATATCAGTCACACCACCTACAATCATTCCTGCTATGGCTCCATGTACCGTCATTCTTCTCCAGAAAAGGGCAAAGAGGATGAGCGGTCCAAAAGCAGCACCAAATCCACCCCAAGCGCAAGATACCAGACCAAATACAGAACTGCTCGGATTCAATGCGATAAAAATGGCGATTAATGTTACAATTACCACCGTAATTCTGCTGGCCCAAACAATGTCGCTTCCCTCTGTATCCTTTTTAAAAACAGTTGCATAAAGATCTTTGGAGACAGAAGAAGCGGTTACCAGAAGTTGAGAACTGGCCGTGCTCATAATAGCCGCCAATATGGCACAAAGAAGCAGTCCCGCCACTACCGGATTAAACATATCATTTATCATAGCCATATAAATGGTTTCACCGTCAACCAGATCCGGCATATAAGCTTTTCCGATCACACCTATAGCAACCGCAGCCCATAAGGTGATGATAACCCAGATCATCGCAATGATTCTGGACTTTTTAATCATTTCAGGGGACTCGATAGCCATAAATCTTACCAGAATATGCGGCTGGCCAAAATACCCCAGCCCCCAGCCTAAAGAAGATGCCAGAAGCATGGTATTAATAGTTCCGTTGACTTTCGGAAACAGCCCAAGGGATTCCGGTGTCAAGGCAGCCAATCGTTCTGATACGGCATCCAGCCCGCCCATATTGAATACCGCCACAATGGGAACAGCTATGAGGGCGATAAACATAGTGCCTCCCATGATTGAATCGGTCCAGCAAACGGCGTTAAATCCACCCAGTGCAGTATATGCAAGAATGATCACTGCCCCGATAATCAGTCCTGTGGTATAATCCATACCAAAAATCGTATTAAACAGCTTTCCTCCCGCAGCAAACTGAGAGGAGGTATAAACTAAGAAAAATATTACTGTAAAAATAGCAGAAATGCTTTTAATTATATGTTTATGATCCCGGAATCGATTTTCAAAAAAATCAGGCAGTGTTATAGCATTACCTGAAACCTGTGTGTAAGTTCTCAATCTTTTCGCAACGACAAGCCAATTTAAATATGTACCCAACAGCAGGCCTATAGCCGTCCATATAGCTTCAGAGGTTCCCTCATAGAGGATATATGCCGTCCCCGGTAACCCTATCAAAAGCCAGCCGCTCATATCAGAGGCCTGTGCTGATAAGGCTGTTACCCAGCTGTTTAATTTTCTGCCTCCCAGGATATAGTCTGAGAGATCATCAGTTTTACTGTAAAATTTAAAACCGATGGCAATCATCAATCCCAAATACAGTATAAATATGATAGCAATAGTTAACAAATCACTTCTCCTTTATTCTTTTAGTGTGTAAAAGTGCCGCACAATTAAGTTATGGGACTGTAATCTATACAGTCCCAATTCTATAATCGTTCATGCTTTAATTATTTCTTTTGGATCCTGTCAACGCCCATATAAGGTTTTAAAGCTCCCGGAATAACAACACTTCCATCTGCCTGCTGATAATTTTCCAAAATAGCGGCTACTGTTCTGCCCACCGCAAGACCAGAACCGTTTAATGTGTGTACAAATTCCGGTTTCCCTTTAGCTTCCGGCCTGAATCGGATATTGCCTCTTCTCGCCTGATAGCTTTCAAAATTGGAACATGATGAGATTTCAACATATCTTCCATAGCTTGGCATCCATACCTCAATATCATAAGTCATGGCCGATGAAAATCCTAAATCACCGGAGCTTAGCTTAACCACACGGTAAGGAATTTCTAGCTTCTTTAATATCTCTTCTGCTGCTGCAGTCAGAGATTCCAGCTCTTCATAGGACGTTTCCGGCTTAACAAACTTAACCATTTCGACTTTATTAAATTGGTGCTGTCTAATCAGCCCTCTTGTGTCTCTTCCCGCTGAACCGGCTTCTTTTCTAAAGCAAGGTGTATAAGCGGTATAATAAATAGGGAGCTGATCGCCGTCAATAATCTCATCCATCAGCAGGTTTGTCACCGGAACTTCTGCTGTAGGAATAAGGAAAAAATCCTTTGCGGGTACATGGAACATATCATCTTCAAATTTAGGAAGCTGCCCAGTCCCTGTCATTGCTGCTCGGTTCACCATGAACGGCGGTAAAATTTCTGTAAATCCATGCTCTTCTGTGTGAAGATTCAGCATGAAGTTAATAACAGCACGTTCCAGTCTTGCTCCAAGACCTTTATATACGGTAAATCTTGCTCCTGCAATTTTAGCTGCTCTGTCAAAATCTAAAATGTCCAGCTCTGTTCCCACATCCCAGTGAGCTTTATGCTCAAAGTCAAAGACTCTTGGTTCTCCCCATTTTCTGATTTCCAGATTATCCGCATCATCCTTGCCCAAAGGTACAGTTGGATTAGGTGTATTTGGAACATTCAACAGAGTCTGCTTCAATTCTTCCTCCACAGCGCTCACTTCCACGTCCAATTCTTTAATTTCATCTGACAAGGCTTTCATTTCTGCCATCAGAGCCGATGTATCTTTTCCTTCTTTTTTTAATTTAGGAATTTCCTTGGAATCTTGGTTTTGTTTATTCTTCATCGCTTCCACTTTGGCAAGTAAAGCTCTTCTTTTTTCATCAAGTACCGGAATATTGCTGAGACCAAAGTCTCCCTTTCCTCTTCTTTCAACGCTTTCTTTCACCGCATCATATTCTTCCCTGATTCTTTTAATGTCTAACATTTCTGTATTTCCTTCTTTCTATCTATAATATGTTTTTCCCATATCTTGTATATGTATCTCTTAATTCGCGAACCTTTTCCTGCATTTCCAGCTGAAGATCCGAAGCCAATTGATACGCTCCTTCATCTAAAGCATTTTTAATTCTTGTCAGCAGGCACTTCTTATCTAAGGTATCTCTTCCTATATAATGTCTGAGCTCGTGAACCTTATTCCACAGATAGGTGTCATAATCGGCGCAGTCATGCTCATTATGAAGCATAACACATTCTCTTAACAATTCCATATTATCCGGAATAATTCTGTTATGCAGCTCCGTAGCCCATTGATCTAAAGTGGCTTTTTTAAATGACTGGATATCTAAAGGAGTTATCACATCATCCTTTAGAAGAATCTGCATTTTTTCCGGGTAGTTGTCAAAAGCACATATATTTTCCCAAACCGTTCTAGGTGCCTTTCCAAACAAGCGATCCCTTTCTTCCGCCGTATATTCATCAAATACATCTTTTTCGCTTCTGTATTCTCTGTTTTTTTCCAGATAAAAATCTTCTTCACCATATCCCTTGGATAAAGAGCCCAAAAGCTGTTCCGGCGTCTTCTTATCCCTTAGAGCCTTTGAGATTCCATCTAAGATAGCCATATAGGAAGTAGCGATTACCAAATAAGTATTACTCTTTGGATTCGGCGATCTCAGCTCGAATCTTGTTGATAACGGATTGTTTAAGTCCCGTACAAGACCAATCAAGACCGTCCGGTTTCTCGACGGCTGGGGAGCAGTGTGTCCGATTGAAGTAACGATGCAGACAGGAGCTTCATAGCCCGGTTTTAGTCGATTAAAGGCATCGTTGGTGGATGTAATAAACGGATTTAGAACCTCATAATTGTTTAATAATCCCATGAGTGCTCCGAATCCAATAGGATTTAGAAATTCTGTTTTCATATCCTTTGGTGCAAACAGGCTTACAACCTTTCCGCTCTTAAGCTTAGCTGCTACTCCTAAATGGGTATGCTCTCCGCTTCCCGCAACACCATCAATTGGCTTTGCCCGGAACGTTACCTCCAGACCGTGGAGTCTGAAAACATCTCTCACAATATATTTAACCTGCTTCTCATTGTCCGCTGCCTGCATGGCATCAGCATATTTCCAGTCAATTTCAAGCTGTTCCATGATATGATCGTATTTCCCGGAATTTCCTAGCTTTGCTTTGATTCCGCCGACTTCTTTGTGTCCCATCTCCATTTCAAAGCCATATCTGTCTAAAAGCAGTAATGTTTTTTCCAAAGCTGTTCTAACTGGTCCGATGGTTCTCTTCCAGTACTGCTCCTTCATAACCTGCGCAGTTGAAAGCTCTTCTCTGTCACCTTTTTCGTCCGGTGTCTTTACCCAGAACTCCAGCTCTGTGGCACAGGTCAGAATAATTTCCTCGATCTCCTCCGCAGATTGAATAGGTAAATACTCCAGCACATATGGATTATCCTTTATCAGCACCAATAAATCTTTTTTAATCTTTGCGATTGCATCTCTTAATATAACTCTTGAACCCACTTCATTGGTATCATTGTGTACCAAGAATGAAGGAATTCTCAAAGTTCCTACCGGAAGGCCCGATGGTTCGTGAATAAAATCGAAATTGTGATCCACATACCAATTGACACTTAAATCCGGAATAATATCTACTTTCGCGTTGTTTAATTCCGCAATAATAGGCAGTACTACGCTGGACCCATCCGTCTGAACCCCTTCGGTTAAAAACTTTTCCATATCCTCCAGAAATCTAACAACAGGGATCTTTTCATCCGTATTTTGCCCGCCTATATCAAGACCAACTAGAGAGACAAACATAACCTCCGGATGGCTGTTTAAAATTTCCCTTATTTTCCCTGCCTCATGATCTTTTGCAGGAATATTGAATAACATCTTATCGTATGCCAGCATGCTGCCCTCCTTATCAAGTATCTATATAAAAGAATAAATCTCACATATAGCTTCTTTATATAATAATAACCATAATATTTTAATTTTACTACGTCTTTATCTTTTTTTAAACAGTTTTTTATAAGTTTTTTGTTTTTTATCAACAAAATAAATTTATTTGCCCAAAAAGATAGAGGGTGATTTTCATTCACCCTCTATTTTTATAATTCTATTGGAAATCAATTTATTCTGCCTGAGCCTGCTGCTGTGCGGTTTCATTTGGAGACAATAATTTCAAGTACTTTTCAAGTGCCGTTATATGCTCTCCATAGCTTGCCCAGTCACCATTCCTTTGGGCATTTTGTGCTAATTCAAATTCCTCGTTTGCCTTAAGGATCAGCTCTGATACAGACATTTGATCCGGTGAAACATTTTGCGGCTGCTGGCCCCCATTCCCCGGTTCCTCTGCCTTAATCGTTGAGTTGTTTCCAAACAGGGAATCTAAGGCTTCGCTTAAGGTCTCTTTATAAGCGATCTTGTCGCCATAAGCTACAATTACTCTTTTCACTTCAGGAATACTGGAATTGGTAGCTTCCAGGTATACCGGTTCTACATAAAGCAAAGATTGTTCAATTGGAATAATAAACAGGTTTCCTCTGCTGTATTTAGATCCGGATGAGTTCCATAGAGAAAATTCTTTAGAAATCTCAGTATTTTGGTCAATCTGTGCTTCTATCTGCATCGGTCCGTAAACCGTTTTGTCTTTTGGCAATTGATAAAGAACCAGTTTTCCGTAATTATCTCCATCATTTCTTGCCACCAGCAATCCAGTCATATTCTTTTTATTTTTTGGCGTATACGGGATTGTATTGACGAATTCTGCGCTTGTTTCTCCCGGTAGTTTCATAATGTAATAATTAGGCGTTATGGTAATCTCATCTGTACCGTAGATTTCATTTGCGATATCCCAAAGGTCCTCATCTTGGTAGAATACCTTAACGTCATTCATGTGATAACGTTTGTAAACGTTTGCCTGAACATTAAACAGTTTATTCGGATATCTTATATGCGACTGGATACCTTCCGGCATCTCCTTAAAATCCTTAAACATTTTTGGGTAAATCTTCTGATAAGTGGTTGCAATCGGGTCTTTATCGTCCACCAGATAGAAGAACGTATCACCATTATAAGCATCAATAACAACCTTGACAGAATTTCTCAAATAATTGTGACCGGTCTCTGTAAACGGTTCTGAATAAGGATAATTTCTGCTCACTGTATACGCATCGATCATCCAGTACAGCTTACCGTCAGCTGTCACAATATAAGGATCTTGATCATACTCCAGATATGGCATTAATTTTTTAACCCTCTGTTCGATATTTCTGTTAATAATGATCTTTGAATCGCTAGTTATATTGGTAGAAACCAGCAATTTCAAGCTCTGTTCCCTGATAGCAAACATCAGCCGGTTAAGAGGATTCATCTTAATCCCCGCATGACCTTCATAAGTGGTGTATTTGTTTTCATTACCGTTTGGATAGTCAAATTCCTCTTCATTGGTATTAGTCAGTACATAATTATTTGTAAATTCACCAAAATAAATCTCCGGTCTTGTAATCTCTATTTCCTCTACCTGAGATACCGGGGGAATCCCGGATATCAGCATATCCGGCTGGCCGCTGGCAGTAACCTTATCTACTCTCGATAAGGTTATTCCATAACCATGAGTATACTTTAAATGCTTGTTCAGCCATTCTGCCCTGATTTTTGTTTCGTCTATTTCTCTGGCTGCCAAGAAGGTCTGTGTATATTCACCGTTAATTAAATATCTGTCTACATCTACATCATTAAAAGCATAATAACTTCTGATACTCTGAGTCTGTCCGTAAAACTTTTGAGCCGGATCATAGTCATTAATTCGAATATTGGAAATAGTTTCCACATTGTTTAAAATATCATCTTTTGACAACGTATTGCTTGCGGCGAACGGCTTGACCGTGACATCCTGAAGATTGTAAGCCATCTGTGTGTACTTGATATTGTTTCTTAGATATTCACTCTCTTTATTAATCTCATCCGGAGAAACAATCAGATTCTGCACCAGAACAGTTACTCCGGTTCCCAGAAACCCGATTGCTATCATTACAACAGGGACGGTAAGAATAACACGATATTTTTTCTTTGAAATACCGATAGCAAATACAATAGCTGACACAACTGACAGTACCATCAATGCTCTGTAAAGTAAAAGCGTAACATTGACATCGGTAAACCCTGCCCCATAAACAGCTCCGCCTGAGCTGGTAAACAACAGCGTATATTGTTTCAGCATAAAGTTTACACCAACCATTAAAAAGAACAAGACGCCTAAAATACTTATCTGCTTTGATGCAATACTTAAAAGCTGTTTAAAATTATTATCATCAAAACTCTTTTTTCTCCTTATTGGTCTGCCTGTACTACCTTGTCCTCCCATGGCTTCATTGAGTTTATCAAAAATGTCGCCGAAAGGTCCGCCAAAACGGGATTTTCCGAAGTTACCCTGTCTGACATTATCGTTTTCACCATAAGTAGGATCTGAATCCGCTTCCGTACCTTCAAAAAATTGCGGTTTTCTGAAAGAAAGCAGTGCGGTGTAAAAAATCAATGTTAATATGGCAAAAGCAACGATAAGCCCTAATCCCATGCTGTTCAAACCGCTTATAAACTGCAGTTTAAAAACATAAAAGCTTACATCATTTCCGAACAATGGATCCTTCACATCAAAATTTGTACTGTTCAGATATTGCAATATTTGAAACCATAAATTTGATGCTACAGTTGTTGAAATCAATGCACCAAATATTGCTGACAATCCCAGTGCTATTCGGTTCAGTGCTTTTTCATTGGCAGCTTCATTTGATTGAACCTTCTTGAAATATCCTCTCTTCAAGATCTTCAAGTATAAATATGCCAGTAAAGTAATTATTACAAAAGCAGGAATACCAATTTTCAGCTGGGTAAACAGTTTTGTAAAAAATACACTGACATAATTCAGTTCTTTAAACCATAAGAAATCGGTGATAAAACCTATCAGGCTGACAAACAGTCCCACCAGGATTATAAGCACCAGCAAAATTATCGCCGGACTCTTCTTGTTCTTTTTCAAACGCTCTCCTCCTTGTTATCTTATTTTAGCTATAATTGCTTCAATTGCACCTCTAGCCTCTTCCGGAAGATTATCTCTTCCTCCTTTAAATTCTTTTAATGAGTTCAAGTAATTTACTCGTCCCATCATTCCCCCTCTGAGGGCATCAACATATTTTTGATCGGAAAAATCAGGGATAAAACCTTCAATATCCATGGTTTTAATTTCAGAAAGCACACCAAAATCTTTAAATTTGGCTGTTCCGTCAACAATCTGCTCGATGATGCCTATAGTAACTTCCTTTGGAATCTTTTTCTCCATAAAATGTCCTGTGTTGATAATATAGTTGGATACTCCTCTTTCTTCAAATAAGGCTTTAAACTTCTTATAGTCCTGCTCCAACGGATATGTTCTGAAAGGATTTGCATATGGTTCAAAAACCAATGCATTGATGTCTACACCGTCTGCCAGCTTTTCAGCAGTTGAACGCTTTGTGGCCAGGCACGCACCCATTACAGATGCCAGCACTGAATTTTCAATCTTCACAATCGGCGGCAGTGTATGATCTTTCATAAGCCATACAATAGTATTAATCGGTTCATCCATCTTATCTACTCTATTGGCAGCCCACAATTTTGATTTAATAGCTCTGCCGTTTCCGTTTCGGATATCTTCTGTGACAATTACAAGCTTTCCGTCTTCATCTATCGTTGCCCCGCAGTTTTGAACGGTAAGCAGATATTTATTATCTTTTGAAGTCAATGGGTAATCCTGCGTTTTATCAAAATATGAAGGTTCCAACGCAACCGTAGAGCCATTTTCACTGGATATGATATAGGCATCATCATGAAGCACCGTTACATCATATTTACCATCATGCTTTGCATGTGTCAATGTAGATTTACCTGAGCCGGACAAACCAAATACACCAAGAACGTGTGCCTCTCCGTTCTTCTTAATGCACCTTTTTAATCCTCCATGGCAGGATGCATAACCATTTCTGTTGGCAATGCCCCATGCAAGGGTCAGCGTGCCCTTTTTATGCTCTCCGAAATATCTCATTCCTAACAGGCATGCACAGTTGTGTTCTGGGTCAAAATAGGCAAGGCCATTAGGAAATTTAGGATGTCTGTAATCCGGATCGGACATAATAAAAATATCCGGTTCATCAGCAATTTCTGCCGAGTCTTTATACATTTCATTATATTCTGCTGTCTTGTACTGGAAATTTAATAGCCAATTCAGCAATGTGTTCTCATAAGTCTCAGGGATTAGAAGGTGTGCTTTTACCATGAAATCCTTATCTAGTCCTATGTATGCTTCCGAATGATACATTTTTTTATATCGTGTGTTGTACACCGCTTCTCTCAGTACTTTTGCAATCTCTGCTTCCTCAACTCCTGCCTCGCCGAGTATCACACGTGCGCCTGCAAATCTTCCCACTGTTTCTCCGTCATTGAACAACAGAATCTTTGCATTTTCCGGAAGGCCAATCTTCTCAGGTTCATAGACCGGCATATCTGTTTCCATGGTGCCTGTCGAGTTTCTTGCCATCTCGTAGGCCTTTTTCAGGTCAATGATTTTTTCCACATTGTTCCCATAAAAAGCAGTTTCAATGGTGGTTCTCGATGTGGAAAACGCCTTGTTTCCTATACCAATCTGCTCTCTCTTAAAGTTAGCTTTCGTAGCCATTTTTTTTAACTCTCCCTTTCTAACAGGTAGTGTAATTCTCCGTCTACTACGGTACCTGCATCCAAAATAATTTAATGAATATAATTAATATAATAAACCCTTAAATTAATTAATTTCCGGCAGGATTTATTGAACCAACAGAGCTGCAAGAAACTAAAATAGCTCTAATACAGCTCTGCTGATATAATTATCTAAATTGTTTGCAGCAGACTAAAGCTTTTTATAGCTTACAATTTTCATCTGCTTTTCTACGGGTTCAAGATAGTATACATAATTGTAATTATTCGTACTATCTGTACCGCTTTGGTTAATGGTTATTGATTCATAAACCCATATGTAAAAGCCTCTTTCGGCCCCCTGTCTTATTTCTCCTATTTTCAAAGAATCAAAAGTTTCGGTAACTTTTCCTACCAGTTTAGACTTCTTAGCATTTTGAGATGCTGGCGAACCTTCTTTTGTAAATTCTAAAACAGATGCATCCTTCTTATTTACATAGTCAATCCAAGAGGAATCAAATTGAATAATAGTTTTTACTATTTCTTTGTCATAATACACAGTATTTCCATTTTCATCTTGATACCAAATATTATTTTCAATTGTTTTAGAATTATTTATATTTCTGTCGCCATAGTCTTTTTGTTCCATGTAGACAAGGCTGTCATCCGCTGTTATGGATTTAATATTTGCGTTATATGCCAATGCCTCCGCAATCAGTGCTGATTTATCCGAATTCGGTGTTGGATCAGGCTGTGCAGGAGCGCTGGCCTCTTTTGTATCTTCTTTGTCTTTATTATCTTCTTTTTGTTCTTCCGGTGTCTGACCGTCTTTGAAAGAATCTACCCAATTTACAGCAACCCCCAGCTTGTCGTTTATGAACCCGGCGGCGCTGCTTTCCGGCAAAAAATATTTAATCCCTAATATAGCAATTTCAAAAACCAGAAGGGCAATAATGATAGCTAATGCAATAGCCATGGGTGACCACTTTTTTTCTTGCTTTTCATCAGAAAATTCCGCCAGGGGACTTTCCATCTGAGCCCATGGAAGAACAGTCTCTTCTGCTGTTTTTATATCCTCCGATTCTTGTACCAAATCCCTTTGCTGTTTATTTTCACTGGCCTGCTCTTTTGTACTTGTATCTGTTTCCACATGAATTTCTGTATCCATTTTTAACGCAGCATCCGTCGGAATGTCTTCCTCTGTTTTCTCCGGGTGATTTCCCAGTATTGCTTTAAAAGGTACGTCTACAGGCTCATTTAATTCGAGTTTTTCGATATTAGAGGGTATTTTAGGCTCCGGCCTGACAAACTCAGGTTCTTTTTTCAGCCGTTCGTATTCTTTATCTAATAGTTTCTGAAACTCTTCATTTTTTTTACTAAATGTATAGAACTTGTCAATTTGTTCTTCCGCAGAGGTATGTACTTTATCATTTTTAATGCCGGATTTAAACAATTCCTGTTCCAGGGCAGCCGTTTCTGCTGCTCTTTGATGTTCCGGCACCTCCTCTTTCTCTTGTTCAGGAGTTTTCCTGCGGAAAACGAGGGTGTCTCTGTCCTTCCGTTCAAGTTCTTTTTCTTCATGCATTTGTTTGTCAAATATTTCAAAAATGTCTGGTTTGTTTTCTCTTTTGCCTGTATGGCTGGGCTCTGTTTCTCTTGTGGGAGGTTTTATATTTTCTTGCATTTTTTCAGGGTTTAATTCAAATTTGAGCAGTTCACGTTTACCCCAATCTACCTTTATGTCTTCCGTCTTTTTTGTTTCTTCATTTAAAGCGGGAAATCCTTCTAAATTCCAATGAGGTTTAGGCTCATGTTCTATGTTCTTTTCATTAATTTCGTGCCAGGTTTGAGCGATGGTCTTCTCAGGCACACCAATATTTCTCAGTTCTTTGACAGGGATTTCTATAGTGGCTTGATTATTATATATAACTTCCTCTACGTTCTCTCCTATTTTGCTTATGCTTTCATTTCTTTCAATTACCTGTGCACCGCAATAGCTGCAGAATCTATCTCCGTCCAGTAAAGTCTTCCCACATTTTCTACAAAACATTTATTTCCTCCAGTCATTTTATCTAAAACTGTATTTGTTCCCGCAGTGCTTCTTCTGCGTAAATTTTCCCTGTTTTTCCTATGTTATACCCAGGTTTTATAATTGTCCGCTCATCTTTATCCATTTTATCAAAAACGATTTTGGGTGTCTGTGCATTCTTTGGTCTGCTTTCCTTTATACCTTCCTCCGTTAAAGCCTGTGCTTGTTCTAAAGAATCATCCTCAATCGATGATAGTGCCGTCTCTATTCTTGGAATTTCTGGTAGGTTTTGCTTAATTTCTTCTAAGCTTTTGTCGATATGCTCCAAGGCTTTCACCTGCTCATTAATTTTCCAATACCATAGTCTCACATTCCTAAATGCAAAAAAAATGATACTTACCACCGTTAAAAGTATAAGCGCAATAATAGTAACTGCACCAATTACTTCAACCTGAAGAACATCTTTAATATATTGTATTGTTGATATTACATAATCTGTAACCATTTCAAATACACCTTCCCCAGAATACAGAATATACCTTTCTATATTATACAACAAACAAATAACAATAGCAATTACCAGAACGACTAAAAACTACAGAATTATCGCAAAAAACAAACAAAAAGAGCGGGGGATTCCCGCTCTGTATTTAGAAGAGAGATTAGGCCCTGGCTCTTTTTGTGAGAACTTAATAATCTGAGTTTTCCATACTGGATTTAAAATTTGATGAATTTTTGCTTTTCTCTTCAGACTGCTTATAGTTTTTTGCCTGTGATGTTTCCATCTTACCTGTACAGCTGCTTGTTCTGTTTTTGCTATTTGTGTTGTTGTTTGTGTTTTTCATATCTAATCCCTCCTTATTAAATATTTTGCACATTAAAAATTTTCATATGTAAGGAAAATAGAGGAATTTAAGCATTAATGTTTGTCTTTTGCATAAGCTTATTATGAACATTCTCTAAGATTTATGTTTTAAGCATAAAAATATTATTGAAACTGCAATTTTGTCAGATTTTTTTGTAATAATATTCTATTTTTGTTTTATTCTTCTTTTGAAATTAGTTAATACTTTTTATTTGTGATAAAATATGTTAAAAACCAATAGTTTATTAGGAGGAATTGGTGTGAATATCATAAAAGATAAGGTTAAAGCTTTCGGTATTAAAAAGATCCTTGGCTACTTAGACTCGGATCCCGAAGAAAATATGGCCAAGATATTTAACTGGTTAAAAAAACTCGATTCCGATAACCATTATACCGGAGCTTTTAAACTAGCAGAAAAGGCGGTAAATGATCCTAATGATGTATGGCACAAGTATTTAATCAGTTTATGTACTGATATCGATAAAGATGTGCGAATGACCTTTTTTGAAAATTTTTTAGTCAATTCGGTTTTAAATGGAAGTCAAACCAGAAGAAAGCTGCAAGAGAAATATGACTGCAATATACCTTGGACCTTGCTCATGGATCCTACTTCTGCCTGTAATTTACATTGTAAAGGCTGTTGGGCATCCGAATACGGCCATAATTTATCCCTGTCTTATCAACAGCTCAACGATATTATCAATCAAGGGAAAAAGCTGGGCATGTATATGTACATATATACCGGAGGAGAACCGCTTGTCCGAAAAGAGGATATCATTCGTCTTTGTGAAAAACACAGGGACTGCATATTCTTGTCCTTCACAAACGCTACGCTTATAGATGAAGCTTTTATCGATGATATGCTTCGGGTAAAAAACTTTATTCCGGCCATCAGCGTTGAAGGCTTTGAGAATGAGACCGACATGCGACGAGGAAAAGGAACCTATAAAAAAGTAGTTGAAGCCATGGCTTTATTGAAAGAAAATAAACTGCCTTTCGGCTTTTCTACCTGCTACCATAAGGAAAATGCCGAAATCATCGGAAGTGAACGATACTTTGACGACATGATCCAAAGAGGCTGTAAATTCGGATGGCTATTTACTTATATGCCTGTAGGTGCATCTGCAGTTCCTGAATTAATGGCCACAGCGGAACAGCGGGCTTATTTATACTACCAAGTCAGAAAGTTCCGTGCCACTAAACCTATTTTCACCATGGACTTTTGGAATGACGGAGAATACGTAAATGGCTGTATTGCAGGCGGCAGATGTTATCTTCATATCAATGCCAATGGGGATATCGATCCCTGTGCATTTATACACTATTCAGATTCAAATATAAAAGATAAGACCCTGCTTGAAGCTTTGCAATCGCCGCTTTTTATGGAATATCGCCGTCATCAGCCCTTCAACGAAAATATGCTCCGCGTGTGTCCTTTGCTGGATAATCCGGGCAGGCTTGCCCAAATGATTCATGCGTCAGGTGCCAAATCCACTGACTTAGAATCTCCTGAAGATATAGATGTCTTAACAGAAAAGTGCAGAGCCTGTGCAGAAAATTGGAAAACTATTGCAGATAAAATCTGGTATAACTGAATGCATTGCTGCCACTATTAATGGCAGCAATTTCTAGCGGTTTTTTGAAAAAAACTATTGACATGGATTTTGAAAAATGTTATATTGTAAAACGTGCCAATTATATTGCGTACATGCATCGTTAGCTCAGTTGGTAGAGCACCTGACTCTTAATCAGGGTGTCCAGGGTTCGAACCCCTGACGGTGTACCATTAAAAAATGCATTTATGAGACAAGCTCTTATAAATGTTGGAATATATATCGACGTGCGATTTCGAGCACGCCATCGAGCATCGTTAGCTCAGTTGGTAGAGCACCTGACTCTTAATCAGGGTGTCCAGGGTTCGAACCCCTGACGGTGTACCAAAAAGTCATAGCAGAATAAGCTATGACTTTTTTTTGCTTGCAAATATAATTTCCAGGATATAGAATTTATTTAATTTATTGATTTTCTTTTAGCCCGTATTAAGGAGGTTTAATTATGGAAGCCTATAACTATTACCCGGTTTTGAAAATTAACCTGGAAGGAATTTATCACAAATCAAAAGTAGTGGTAGATATGTACCGAAAAAAGGAGATATCATTGGATTCGAAGCATGGTATAGTGCCATGATACATGCCTCCTACACCAGCTCCGTAACAAAAAAATATGTTTAACAGGGAAGTCGAAATTTAAATCAGCCAGAGGAGGATATGAATATGATAGTTGAAACACCACGCTTATATATCGTTAAAGCTGTAGAAGCTGACATTAATACCATCATCAAAATTGAAAGTCACAAAGATAATTGTGATTTTCTGTGGATAGGAACTTACGAAGAACACCAAGCTGAAATTCACGATCCCAATCATCGACTTCTGGTCTTTAAAACAAAAAGTAACAATAAGATCATCGGATATGCTCTTATCCGGTTAGATTTTAAATCGGAGATTTTTGAGCTGAGAAGAATAGCCATTACGGAAAAAGGGCTTGGCTACGGAAAAGAAGCCATGATCGCTTTACTCTCATATGCCTTTGAGAATTTAAGTCTAAACAGATTCTGGCTGGATGTATATCCGGATAATTACATCGGCATACAGCTGTATGAAAGCCTTGGTATGCACCAGGACGGTGTACTCAGGCAAAATTATAAATCCGAAAGAGGCTATCTGGATCAGATTATTTATTCCATGCTAAAAAGTGAATACTATTTAAGCGTCTAGCGCCCTATATAAAACAAAGGTCTGTAAATTATATGTTCATTTACAGACCTTTGTTATAACCTCTAGCTGAGCAATCAATTTGTATGCAAGTTCAATTTTTTTTCACCGTAATGCTGCAGCTGCGTAAGAACCGTACAGAACATTAAATAAATAACAGCCACCTCACAATAAAGGATCAGTGGCTCGTAAAGCTTTGCTGCTATTTGCTGAGTCGCCATAAACATCTCAGTTACAGTAATGCTGGCAGCCAGTGAAGTATCCTTTACCAGTCCGATAAAGGAATTAAATAAAGGCGGAAATGCTGTCTTAAAAGCCTGGGGTAAAATAATAATTCTCATTGTCTGCACATAGGATAAGCCCACACAATATCCAGCTTCTAACTGCCCTTTGGGAACAGATAATATGGCTGCTCTGAGGGTCTCTGATGCGTAGGCTCCCACATTTAAGGAAAAAGCAATGATTGCCGCCGGTAATGGATCCAGCACAATTCCTACATTAGGCAATCCATAGAAAATAATAAAAATCTGTACAAGCAATGGAGTTCCTCGAATAATCCAAACATAAAATTTTGCAATTCCTTTTAAAAATTTAATGTCTGCAATTTGAACAATTGCTGTTAAGAGTGCAATCATTAGTCCCAGGAAAAAAGAGATCAAAGTAAGCGGAATGGTATAGATTAATCCTGGAATTAATATTTTAAAAAATGAATCTTGCAGAATTTCTATTATACGGGCATCCATTTCAAGCACCTTCCTTTCGTGTTTTGCAAATCAATTATTCTTCTACAGAAACGTCTACCCCAAAATACTTTTCAGATATCTCTTTTAACGTACCCTCTTCGGCCAGTTCTGCAAGTGCAGCGTTAATGGCTTCTACCAAAGTACCATTTCCTTTTCTGATTAAAATGGCATTTTCGCTGGATTCTTCTGATAAAGCTGCAATTTTTACATCTTTATCGGGCTGCTGAGTGACATAATCATAATAGGTCAGATTGTCGTTGATAGTGGCATCTGCTCTTCCTGCCAATACCAAATCAATTGATTGATTGAAGCCATCTGTTCCCACTAATTCCGCACCATAGCTTTCTGCCAGCTTTGCCCAATTGCTTGTAAGGGACTGGGCGGATTTTTTACCGGATAAATCTTCAAAGCTGTCGATCTCTTTGTTGGATCCTGTTACAATTAATACCCCTTTTGTATAAGTATACGGAGTTGAAAAACTATATTTTTGCTGCCGTTCTTCATTGATTCCCACCTGATTGACAATAACGTCAAAACGTCCGGCATCAAGACCTGCAATAATACTATCCCATTTGGTTTCTATAAATTTTACCTCTACTCCCAATTTTTCTGCAACGGCTTGAGCAATTTCCACATCATATCCCACCAAATCACCAGCCTCATTGTGATAAGTATACGGTGCATAGGTTCCTTCTGTACCCACTTTAATAACACCGGCTTCTTGAATACTGGTCAGTAAATCATCATCGCCGGCTTCTGTTTTTTTGTTTTCCTTGGATACTCCGCATCCCGTTAAAGCGGCTGTAAGTAGAATACCGGTTAATATAACGGCAATAGTTCGTTTTTTCATGATTTTTACCTCGTTCTTTCTTTACAATTTTTTATATTTTTGCTTCTTTAAGTGCATTTGAAATATCTTCTAAAATATCCTCTTGGTGTTCCAATCCGACGGCTAATCGCAGCAGCTTATTATCAATGCCGATCTTGTTCTGCAGCTCCAGAGCATAAGATTCATGAGTCATAGAAGCCGGATGGCAGATCAGCGATTCAACACCCCCTAAACTCACTGCTAAGTCAAAGATTTTAAGACCTTCAATAAATTTTTTGCTGTCCCAGCCGTCATTCAGTCGGATAGATAAAACCCCTCCGTCGCCGTCAGCCTGGGAGCGTTGAATTTCATGGTTTTTATGGCTTTTAAGTCCGGGATAATAAACATTTTTTACAGCCGGATGCTGCTGAAAATATTGGGCCACTAACCATGCATTTTTTTGATGTCTATCAAGCCGCAGACTAAGGGTTTTTATTCCTCTTGCCAATAAAAAGGAATCTATCGGGCTGAGAATTCCGCCATATGTATTCTGCAGAAATTTTAGCTTTGCATATAGCTCATCATTGTTCACCATAACAAGACCAGCCAAAATATCCGAATGCCCTGCATAATATTTTGTTGCAGAATATACCACAATATCTGCTCCTAAATTTAAAGGCTTCTGAAAATAGGATGTCAGAAAAGTATTATCCACTACGGTTAAAATTTCTTTTCTTTTAGCTTCTGCGCTTACTTTCCTGATATCTGTAATTTCTAACAGCGGATTAGAAGGAGTCTCTATAAAAACCATTTTTACATTTGAATCGGCAGTATCAAAATTATAATTATTAAAATCATTGACTATCTCATATTCAATCCCATGATCAGCAAAAACATTTGAGACAAACCGCCACGTCCCTCCATATACGTTATTATTGATCAATACTTTGTCTCCCTGTTTCAATAGTCCAAACACAAGACTGGTTGCTGCCATTCCTGAGGCCAGTGCAAGCCCATATTTGGCATCTTCTAGCTCTGCCGCTAAATTTTCCACATTACTTCTGGTAGGATTATTTCCTCTGCTGTATACAAATTCCTGAAACTGATCAAGACTTGGCTGCGCGAAAGTAGATGATAAATAGATGGGATAGTTGACCGCCTTTTTTTCACGGTCATCCATTCTTCCTCCATGAATTGCTATAGATTCATATCGCATTTTTCTCTCTCCTTTTCTTTATTTTTATATTGAATACTCACCATAATTATTGATTCTTCTTAAGAATTGTTTTGTACGTTCTTCTTTAGGCCTGGTGAAAAGCTCTTTGGGTGTGCCCTGTTCTATGATTTTACCTTTATCCATAAAAATTACTTTATTGGCAACCTCTTGAGCAAAACTCATTTCATGGGTTACTACCAGCATAGTAGTTCCTTCTCTTGCCAGCTGTTTCATAATGGCAAGCACCTCTGATATAAGCTCCGGATCAAGAGCGGAGGTAGGTTCATCGAATAGAATGACATATGGGTTAAAAGCAAAGGCTCTTGCAATACCTACACGCTGCTGCTGCCCTCCGGACAGCTGTGAAGGATAAAAATCATACTTATCTTTTAACCCTACTTTATCCAGTGCTTTTTTTGATATTTCATAGGCCTCTTCCTTAGAAACTTTTCTGGCATGTATTAATCCGATTGCTATATTTTCCAATGCAGTTTTGTTATTGAATAAATTATAATTTTGAAATACGAAGCCAGTTTTTTTACGAAATGCAGCGATTTCTTTCTTTGTAATAGTAGTAAGATCTGCGGATGAGTTGTCAAAAGTAAGAATACCGCTGTCTGCTTTTTCCAAAAAATTAATACAGCGAAGAAGTGTGGTTTTCCCCGAACCGCTTGGTCCTAAGAGAACAACAACATCCCCTTTTTCAATTTTTATATCAATGCCGCTAAGAACGGTATTGCCTTTAAATGACTTGTAAATATTCTTAATTTCCAGCATAGCTTCACCTCAGCTTTACATTTTCATATTATTCATATCGGATTAGTTGTATATTTATTACTTGTTTTGTAGTATATAGATATGAAACATAAATGTCAATAAAAATTTGTAATATAATTTTCTGCACAAAAAAACAGCCCTGTCCTCTTTTTTCCTTCCTGTTTTTAACAGAACTATGATGACAAAGCTGCAGCTTTAATTCTATGGAAAGCTTACCTGAAGATTAAGATTTATTTCCTGGTCTCTTCAGCATCAATAAAAACGCTGCTGAAAGTCCCAGACAACAGAAAAGTACCGACTTGATCTGATAAGCCTTTGTTAAATAGCAGCCGATTATTGCCCCTAAGATAAAAAATAAGATTATTACCAAATATTTGAGGGTGACTTTAAGCTCCGCTTTATTCTGTAAGCTATAGTAACGATAAAAATGTTCACTTGCACTTCTCAGATTTCCTGTGCACATAGTAGAGGCATAGGCGTTTCCGTTAAACTTTCTAAAGCTTTGGGCCTGAAGTGCACATACAAAGGATACGGCGACAGTAGCGAGAGCATCCAATCTCCCTCCCGGCAAAAATGCTACACCTATTAGTATGATCAGTTCTATGACCAGAATAATTTGTCTCCAGTGCAGGATATTATTAATTTCACTTTTATTTCTCATGAATTCCACAAAACAAATCCCTACGAAAAAAGTCAATATGGGTACAAGGTAGTGAAGAGACCTTGAGACATTACCCTGAGCCAGCTGAAGTCCTAAAAGAACAATATTTCCCGTTTGAGCATTTGCGAATACTTGTCCCCTGCAAATATAGGTGTAAGCATCTAAATATCCGCCTACTACTGCCAACAATATACCTAATGTATACGATTCAGACATTTGAGTTTCTTTATTGTATATCATTTCTTTCCTCCCCTGCCTTTCTCTATTATTTCACGTCCTTATTCTTAAAATAGCTTTTTAAAAGCACAGAGGTTTGTGAATTTCCATAATCCTTTATATGCCCCAACAGCAGTTCCAGCTGCTCCGAGCTTTCAACTGCCACACGAAGCAAGGAATTGTAGACACCAATGATATGATGATGCTCGATAATTTCATCCGTTTCCTGGCAGAATTTGCAGAACAGCTCATATTTCTTAGGATAAACATCCACATTTATATAAGCAGAAATCTTCTTTCCCATCTTTGATAAATCTACCTTTGCCGTATAACCTGTTATAACCTCTGCTCCTTCCAATCTTCTTATTCTCTCCGTGACAGCCGGTGAAGTCAGCCCTACCTGTTCTCCGATTTCCTTTATGGTACTTCTTCCGTTTTTCTGTAAAATATTTATGATATTTAAATCTGTATTATCCATATTCTCTCCTATAATTTCCTTTTATCTTCATTGCTTTATTTTTTAAAGTAATATCCATAAATACTTAATTTTATAAATCATTTTCATTATAACAAATTGTTTCTTCTATGTACACAATTTAATTACGGGGTTATACTTGTTACTACAAATCAAGATAAAACAACAAATTAATTTTTATTATAACACAATTTATAGCAAAATAAGTTCTAAAATTAAATCAAGGAGGTATAACCATGGTAAAAATTAATCAAGCAATTACAGGAATTTGCTCTTTTGCCAAATTTCCAATATGCATAGATTTAGACGATTTAGGTGATGCAGATATGGCTGTTTTAGGGGTTCCATACGATCTAGGAGTGGGATTTCTCAGCGGTGCCAGACTAGGCCCCAGAAGGATCCGAGAGGCTTCCACGCAATATGCAAAAGGTCCTACCGGCTTCTATGACTTTGAAGCTGACGAGCAATACCTTGCATCTCCCTTAAAAATAGTGGATTGCGGCGATGCCGATATTCTTCAGGGAGATTTAGATTATTCTTTTGAACGAATTGAATATGCAGTGAGAAAAATTATTGAGAACGGAACCATCCCTATTATAATGGGCGGCGATCATTCTATTACTATTCCGGTAGGCAGAGCTCTTGAAAGTGTAGGAGAGAAAGTAAGTATCATTCAATTTGATGCTCATTTAGACTGGACGGATCACGTGGGCCCACAGGCATTCGGTAACGGAAGTCCTATGCGCCGTTTGTCAGAGATGTCTCACATTGATAAAATGGCCCAGATTGGTCTCCGGGGAATCGGCAGCGGTAAAAAATCAGATTATATGGATGCCAAGAATTACGGCAGTCAATTAATTTCTGCAAGGGAAGCCCACGAGCTGGGCGTAGAAGGAGTTCTGAAAAAGATCCCAAAAGCCGATAAATATTTCATTTCCTTTGATATTGACGGTTATGATATGTCCATCGCACCTGGGGTGGCTTCTCCTTATCCCGGCGGACTGTTTTACGATCAGGTCATGGATATATTTAAGGGAATTTGTCAAATGGGCCAGATTGTAGGAATTGATTTAGTAGAGGTTGCTCCCCAGTATGATCCTTCTGGTATAACAGTTCGTTTGGCGGCACTTACATTGATTAATATGATGGCTCAAATAGGAAAGCTTCAATTAAAAAAATAATGCATTCAGCAAAAATTTTTATACAAAAATCGACTTGTATTATTAAACTAATACAAACGAACAGCTAGAATTTTACTTCTGTATTATTGTATCAATGATTTAATACAATAATACACCTCATCTATATTTCGCCATATTCTTTGCAATTTCGTCATCCCAGTTATTGCAAAGATATATGATAAATGCCTCGAAATTGTGCTGTCAGCCAGCAATTTCGAGGCATTATATTTTTTAATTTCAAAGCTTTGATGTAAATGGAGGTTTATATCAAGTTGAAATTTTTATTTATTTAATTGGTTTATAAAAACTTCTGCCATATTACATTTAACAGGGAAATTTATGTCTTTCAAAGTTTTTGTCAACGATTCCAAAACCAATTTCATATCTTCTGTATTTGCGTTTTCTCCCATATGTCCGATTCGGATTACTTTTCCGGCCAGAATATCAAAGCATCCTGAGATCATAACATTATACGTTTTTTTCATGGTTTCAAGAATCTGCTTATCGGTGAAGCCTTCCGGAACTTTAATTACGGTTACTGTATTTGAAAACCCCTTTTCAAGATAAAGCTCCAGACCGCCGGCGATAATTGCTGCTCTGGCCGCGG
>DKLE01000051.1:1611-2807 GCA_002455605.1 Firmicutes bacterium UBA6648 | reverse complement strand
ATTGCCTCGGCTTTTCAGCTGTAGTCTCTAAATCAATGGTCACTTGTGTTTTCTGAGCCTTATCCTTCAGCCGTTCTATGACATCTTTACAAATTTCTTGCAAGTTGACCATTTCTTTAGAGGCTTCGATAACGCCCTCATCCAATTTAGAGATCTTCATAATATCTTCAACCAAAGCGATCATTCTTTTGGTCTCGCTATAAATCTTTTCCGCAAAGGAGTTGATGTCCTCCGGCTTTGCAATTCCTTCTTTTATAATTTCAGCATAACCGGAAATAGATGTTAAAGGAGTTCGTAATTCATGGGAAACATTAGCAGAAAATTCTCGTCTAATTCTTTCCGTCTCCTCTTTCTCCGTAATATCAAGAGCAAGAACTACCACACCTTCCGGCTTTCCATTTTCGCTCTCCTCTGACAGAGTAGGAGTGGCCATTAATTGATAGATCCTTCCATCCTGCTTCAACCGGCTTTCTCCTGCCTCTCCATTAAGAGCCTTTTCCGCAACCTCTCTGAATTCGGCACTTCTGTTCAAGGTCAGATAATGGCCTTCTACTACTTTTCCAAAAATCTCAGCTGCCCGCTGATTGACGATCAGCATTTCGCCGGCAGAATTCAAAACAATCAATCCTTCGTTCATATTTTGAGTGATAGACTTAAATTCTTCTCTTTCCTTGTTTAATATTAAGAAGGTCTCTTCTATGAGTGTATTTTGCTGTTCCAGCTTCCGGAGCAACGGCGAAAATTCGTCATATACATCATTAGACAGGGGTTCCTCTAAATCTAAATTATTCAAGGGTGCTACAATGGAGGCGGTCTGATGCCTTGCTAAAAAAAAGATGATAGTCAGCATTATCAGACAGATTAAAAGCACATAAGGAACATTTTCAGCCGCTACAGCATATACGTTTGAGGTCGTGTTAGCTACTCGAATAACATTTCCATTATCTAATCTTATAGCATAATAAAAGGTCTGCTGCCCCAGAGTATCCGATATTCTTACGGTCTCTCCTCTTCCCTCTTTAATAGCAGCGGCCACTTCAGGGCGCTCCAGGTGGTTTTCCATCATTTTAGGTTCCTGCCTATTGTCATATAATACAGTACCCTGAGAATCAATGAGCGTTATCCTGTCCTTAAGATTTTTAATTTCTTTAAAATAATTTTCATCATTTAGATTAACCGCTGCTGCTATATACTGT
>DKLE01000051.1:0-1517 GCA_002455605.1 Firmicutes bacterium UBA6648 | reverse complement strand
GCTGCTGCTATATACTGTGCTTCCTGTTCCACTTGTACTTGCATATCCGTATAAAAGCCTTTATACATCACAAAGGAAATCATAACTGTTGTTATAATAATAGCAAGTGCAGAAAGGAAAAAGAAATTTTTAAAGATTTTCTTTCTCATTAAAAATACCCCATTTAATTTTCTTTAACTAAATATCCGACACCTCGAATGGTCTCTATGATCTTGCCGCCTTCCCCGAGCTTCTGCCGAAGAGTTCTTACATGAACATCCACCGTACGTGTTTCACCATCGAAATCATATCCCCAAATACGCTCCAAAAGAACATCTCTGGACAAAACCACCCCTTTATTTTCCATCAAGAAACGTAACACCTCAAACTCTTTCAGGGTCAGCTGTATCTGCTCTCCCTCTACAGTCACTAAATGCTTTTCTACATTCAGTGTCACATCACCGCACATAAGCTGTCCACTGCTGTTTTTCGGCTGTACTCTTCGCAGCACAGCTTTTACTCTTGAGATCAGTTCCATCATGCCAAAAGGCTTGGTCACATAATCATCGGCACCATTATCCAGTCCTATTACTTTGTCATACTCCGTCCCTCTTGCAGTCAACATGATGACCGGTATTTCTTTTGTGGCTTTATTGCTCTTGAGTTTTTTTAATATTTCAATTCCATCCATACCCGGCAGCATAATATCTAATAAGATTAACTGAGGTATATTATTTGACAGTGCCAAAAATAGTTCCTTTCCCTCCGTAAAGCCTTCTGCTTCAAATCCCGTATTTCTTAAGGTATACACAACTAATTCTCTTATACTGCTGTCATCTTCAACACAAAATATCATCCAATTACTCCTCTTGGTTTATATGGGTTCCCGTGATGGAAAATTCCACCCACTCCGCTATATTAGTCGCATGATCTCCTATACGCTCAAAATATTTTGCTATCATCAATATGTCTATAACATCCAATCCCATTTTATTCTGCTCTTCTTTAGTCTTCTTCGGAATATCTGCAATAATTTCAATTACTTCGTCTTTTATGACATTAAATAGATTGTCTACCACATCGTCATAGGCAATTACCTCTCTGGCAAGAACCAAATCTCTTTGTACAAACGCTTCCACGCTGTCGGTCACCATCTTAATGGTTGCTTCCGCCATCTTTTTTATATCTTTAAAATCTCTTGAAAGAGCAAAATCGGCAATTATAACGATATCGGCGATATCTGCTGCCTGATCCCCGATTCTTTCCATATCCGTGATCATTTTTAACGCTGCAGAAATAAGTCTTAAATCTCTGGCAACAGGCTGTTGCTGCAATAGTAGTTTTAGGCATAAAGACTCTATGTCTTTTTCTTTTTGATCAATCTGTTTCTCCGCTTCAATGGTTTTTTTTGCTAATTCTTTGTCATTTTCAATCAATGCTTTCACTGCATCCCCGATAGTTGCTTCACATAAAGCACCCATTTCAATAATTTCTGTATTCAGTAAACTCAGCTGCGTATCAAATCTATTCCGCACCAT
>DKLE01000159.1:1004-2771 GCA_002455605.1 Firmicutes bacterium UBA6648 | reverse complement strand
AAAGTTTTTTGGTGAAGGAATAATAATCCCTTCAATCGTTCCCGATTCAAGGTTGATCTCTATATCACTTACATAGCCCATGCTTCTTCCGTCAAATATATTTATTACCTCTTTATTTTTGATATCTTCCGTACTTGTCACCTTTATTTCCTCCTCTATATATGTAATTTCAGCCATCAGGCCTGTACTTTTACAATATATGAAGAAGGCTATGGAATTATTCCATAGCCAGGTGATGATTTCTATTAAAAAAGCTTCTCGTTTCAGCAACAATTACCCCATTTAGTGCAAGAAGAGCAATTAAATTTGGAATTGCCATCAGTCCGTTGAAAATGTCCGCTATGGTCCATACCGCTTCTAAAGTTAAAAACGGTCCGATCAAAACAGCTAATATGTAGAGCCATCTATATCCTGTCAGGATTGTTTTATTGCCTCCTGTCAAATACTCTAGGCATCTTTCACTGTAATAATCCCATCCCAAAATAGTAGTAAACGCAAAAAACGCTAAACTCAGCATTAATATAAAGGAGCCCACTTGAGGATCCCAAGGCAGACCGGTAGAAAAAGCATTGGAAGTAACCTCTACTCCCTGCAGCCCCATATTCCATGATCCTGTGACCATTATAGTCAATCCGGTCATGGTACAAATAACCACCGTGTCAATAAAAGTTCCGGTCATGGATACCAAGCCCTGACGAACCGGTTCATTTGTTTGAGCCGCTGCCGCAGCAATCGGGGCACTTCCCAAACCTGCCTCATTGGAAAAAATCCCCCTTGCAACACCCTTCTGCATAGCGATCATTAAAGCTCCCAGAGCTCCGCCCGCTGCTGCTCTTAGACCGAATGCCCCTGCAAAAACTTCTGCTATGGCGGCTGGAATCGCTGCTGCATTATAGATCAAAATCGTAACACAAACGGCAACATATGCAATGGCCATAAAAGGGACAATAATAGTAGATACATTGGCAATCCTCTGGATACCTCCCAGAATCACAAGAGCTGCTGCTACGGTTACAACAACTGCTGCCGCTATAGTAGCAACAGAATAGCTGCCGCCGAACAGAGATACCATCATTTGATTATTGGGATCAAAAAAACCTTTGGCTGCTGAAGCAATACCATTAACTTGAGTAATCGTACCGATTCCCAAAAGCCCTGCGCCCATTCCAAAAACAGCAAAGGCCTTTGCCATCCACCGCCATTTTTCTCCCATGCCTTTTTCAATATAATAAAACGGTCCCCCAAGAGCATGCCCGCTGTTATCCAAAGTCCTGTACTTAACAGCAAGCAATCCCTCTGAATATTTAGTAGCCATTCCTAAACAAGCAGCTAAAACCATCCAAAATAAAGCTCCTGGTCCGCCTGCTACAACTGCCGTTGCAACACCAACAATATTTCCGGTTCCTATGGTTGCAGCTAAGGCGGTGCATAGTGCCCCAAAGCTGCTCACCTCGCCCACACCGTTTTCTTCGTTTTTAACCATACACTTAAGGGCCATTCCTAAATACCTGAATTGCAGAACGCCCAACCTCACAGTTAAAAAAATACCCGTACCCATTATGAGAACGATAAGGGGAATCCCCCATACAACATCGTCAATGCGCACTAAAACTTCCGTAAATTTTTCTAACATTTTGTTTTCCTCTCCTTTAAAAAAAATTAAAAGTAATAATAAAAAAAGTCGATTAACTCGACTTTCTAGAGAGAAACAATAGTCATTCAATTAAATTAAACAAACTATATGCCCTGTCCTTTTGCCTGAGAGAT
>DKLE01000159.1:0-852 GCA_002455605.1 Firmicutes bacterium UBA6648 | reverse complement strand
CTGTCCTTTTGCCTGAGAGATAAGTAAGCTCATCACACTTACCGTACACCTTCGGCGCCCATTAAGAGACTCTCCAGAGAATCATAGTTTCATTTCCGCTTTATATACAACAATTGGGCTGCATATTCCGCATGATGATAAACTAATGTATCAATTTTAGCACAATATACACCCCAATGCAAGTTTTTTGTTTAATATAACAACATTTCCCTTTAATGTTTGTCCTGTTTAACCATTATGCTTTTTCAGAAGCCGGAACTACTTTGGCATTGTCCACTGCAAACTCAAGGATTTTCTCAAGTAAAAAGCTCTTCATCAGATTATCTTTACCTGCATATTCTTCGAAAGACTTTCCATACTGCTGCTTAAAGGCTGCCTCATCCGTGATGCCTTGTTCTTTCTTGAATTCTTCTACCTTTTCTTTATATTCTTTATCGCTTATAGTTATATTTTCTGCCTTAGCAATAGAATACATAACCATTTCCTGTGAAACAATTGCTTCTGCATACTGTTTCAGGTAATCGTCATATGCTTTTTCATCCATTCCGGTATATTGCTTTATGAATTCCTTCAGCTCCATACCATATTGCTTCGCATAGGTTTCATAGTATTCCTGGTTGGTATCTTTACATTCCTGCAATTCCTTTTCAGGGTACTTCAATACTTTTGAGTTGTCCATAATAGTTGCCCAAAGCTGATTTCTCATTTCTTCTTCAGCAGTTTCTTTCTTTTGAGTGTACAACTCCTTTTTTACACTTTTTTCGTATCCTTCTAAAGTTTTTTCTTTACTGTGGGATTTTACAAACTCCACATCATATTTCGGTGTTTCCGTAACCATGATCCCACTGAGAG
>DKLE01000166.1:2305-13043 GCA_002455605.1 Firmicutes bacterium UBA6648 | reverse complement strand
GCAACCGGCTGTGAATTAATCGTCAGCCCTGATTTAAAGCCAATGGAAGAAGAATAGTAAAGTAAAAGATGTGGAGGAAAAGAGCGTGAGAGAGTGTAAAAATATTGTTATCGCTGGAGCAGGGTTAATGGGAACATCCATGGCTCAGATTTTTGCACAGCGAGGATATCAGGTCACTATCTATGATGTTATCGCAGAAGCCATAGGCAAGAGTAAGAACTTGGTTCGAATTAATCAAGAAGAGCAGGTTAAGACAGGGGAACTGACTTCTGAAGAATCGAGGGAGCTTCAAGAAAGGTTAAATTACACTTGTGAAAAGGATTGCTTTACCCATTGTGATCTGGTTGTAGAGTCCATTGTGGAAAAGATAGATATTAAGCATTTGTTTTGGAAAGAGGTTTCTGCTTTAGTTCCGGAGGATACCGTTCTTGCATCAAACACTTCCGGTTTATCCATAACAGAGATTGCTAAAGCTATTCATAAGCCGGAACGCTTTGCCGGTATGCACTGGTTTAATCCGGCCCATTTAATTCCGCTGATCGAGATTATAAAGGGAGAAGAAAGTGCAAAGGAAACCGTGGATTATTTGTATGAGCTGGCACTGACTGTGGGAAAAGAACCAGTAAGAGTAAACAAAGATGTTCCCGGATTTCTTGCCAATAGAATACAGCTGGCCATTTTGAGAGAATCCCTTCACCTGGTGGAAATAGGCGCAGGTGATTTTGAAGATATTGACCGATGCATGAAGTATGGTTTGGGCTTTAGATATGCGTGTCTGGGGCCTTTCGAGGTATGTGATATGGGCGGACTGGATACCTTTTATCATATTGCAGAATACTTAAATCAGGATCTTTCGGATGCAAAGGAGCCGCAGAAAACCTTAAAAGATTTATATGAAGCGGGCAACTTTGGGGTGAAGGCAAAAAAAGGATTTTACGATTATAACAACGGAAAAGATGAAGAAGCGATTAGAAGAAGGGATGAGCTTTATATTAAAGTCAGCAAGCTTCTGAAAAAATAGTACGAAATTTGCGTTCATATAATAATAAAAATTGCTAAAAAGACAGATGAAGGAATAATCTGTCTTTTTGGCATTTATAGGCTGATGTGACAAGCGGCATTGTATAAAGCAGATAACTGTGATAAAATAGCCAATAAATTCAATTAGGGAGAATAAAATGAGCAAGATTAATACTATATTATTTGATTTTGATGGAACATTGATGAATACCAATGAACTTATTTTGGGTTCATGGCAGCATACATTTAAAACCATTACGGGGAAAGAAGGAGAGCCGGAAGCTATCCACAGAACCTTCGGAGAGACTTTGGCAAAGAGCATGGGAGAATTTTTCCCGGACTTTCCTCTGGAAGAAGGTATAGAAATTTACAGAGGTTATCAGGTAGGGCGATTCGCCGATTGTATTTCACCATTCCCGGGTATGGTTGAACTGGTTCAAGAATTGAAGAAAAGAGGCTATAAGACAGCGGTTGTGACTTCCAGGTTAAGACCTACTACGATGGAGGGACTGGAAAAGTTTCAGCTGGATAAAATATTTGATGCCATTGTTACAATGGAGGATTGTACAAAACATAAGCCGGATCCGGAGCCGGCATTAATCGCCTTAGAAAAGCTCGGGGTAAAACCGGAAGAAGCCATGATGATAGGGGACAGCAAGTTTGACATTGGGTGTGCAAACAATGCGGGGGTTGCTTCCGTTCTTGTAAACTGGGCTGTTGCTATCTATGATAAGGAAAAAGAAGGTATATTTAAACCGGATTATGTAATAGAAGAAGCAGAAGATATATTTAAAATCTTAGGAATTTAATTGTGCCGCCAGAAAAGGCATTAGCTGTGATCCTCCACTGCTAATGCCTTTTATATGTGCTATGTGCCTCTATTATGCTATTTTTAATTATAATATAAGTTGCTTTCCTGTGTACGTTTCCTTAGCATGGGAATAAGTCTTACAGGAAGAGACCGGTGACCGGGAAAGGTATTCAATGCAGCCTCATAGACCTTGATAACGTGATTTGCAAAGGCTTCTTTGGAGAAATTATCGGAAGAAGCTTCTGCATTCTTGCAAAGAAGTGCATATTGCTCGGGATTTTTAAGGATCTCCAGCAATTTGTCAATGAATTCCCGTGAATTATCAAAAGAAAAACCGTTATAGCCCTCTACAAGAACGTTCTCCAGGCACTGGTCGTACTTGCATAAAAGCGGAACCCCGCTGGCTAAGGCTTCAATATAAGTAAGTCCTTGTGCTTCACTTTGCGAAGCGCACACGAAGAGCTTACCCAACTGGAAATATTCCGGCACTAAGTCCGGAGAAATCATGCCCGTAAAAATTATATTACTTTGAAGCTTCATACGGATTACTTTTGCCCTCAGTTCGTCCGCATAAGGGCCGCCCCCTACGATCAGAAGGACGATTTCCGGGTGCGATTGAACTAAAAGCCGCATATTGTCAAGAAGCTCATCGATATTCTTTTCAAGGGCCAGTCGGCCTATACTTACAAGAACGGTTTTGTCCTCCGATATACCATAAGATGAAAGCAATTCTTGTCGGCGGACCTCTGAAATACGTTTGCGGTATTTGTCCAAATCAATCCCGGTAGGGATTGTTATGATGGGATTCTCAATGCCGTAAGAAAGAAGCAGCCGTCGGGCTTTGTTGGTAGGTGTTATCACATAGTCCGTAGCGTTGATTGCCCGGTTAGAACCAAAGAGTACAATACTTTTGCTGAGGCGTTTGCTGCGCAATATATAATGAGTATAATCCTCATAAATCGTATGGTAGGTATGAACGATAGGAATATTCAATTTAAGAGAAATATATTTTGCAAAATAGAATGAAATCCATTCACACTGTGAATGGATAATATCCGGACGCCACTGCATGATTTCCGGCAAAAACCGGCTGTGAAAATTGTATGTAGCCCTTGCTTGGGGATAAATTTTAACTTTAAATGATTTCAGATAATAGGTATCATCAGCGAAATGCTGACGGCCATCGGGCGACAGTGTAAGTACCCGTACCTCATGTCCTGCTTTTTCCAGTTCCGTTTTTAAATTTATTACAGAAGTAACAACTCCGTTAACAACCGGTTTATACCAGTCAGTCGTTATTAATATTTTCATTACTTTAATCCCTCCTAAACTCCCATATATATTGTTCCATAGATCCATACTAAAGTCCATTAAATCTTTATTAACTTTTCTTAAAATTTCTTAAGATTAATAGGGTTGGAAGACTTTACAAGAAAATCTTTTTATTGAGCTGTTTGCTTGACTTTTTAACTGAATCTAAATATAATATAATAAAATAATTTGATAATCAAAATAAATCTTGAACGGTTAAAAAGGAGGCTACATTGGGAATAACAATAAAACATGCCGGTAAGGCAGTACCTAAGTTAGTAGTAAAGAATGAAGATTTAAATAAATTTGTAGATACAGACAATGAATGGATAGTTGCAAGAACCGGTATTACAGAAAGAAGAATTGCTACCAGTGAGTCGGGGCTGGATTTAGCGGTGGATGCGGCAAAAATAGCCCTAGAAGGGGAAAATTATGAAGAAATAGGGCTGGTGATTGTTGCTACGGTTACGCCGGATAAATTAGTACCATCAATGGGGGCGATGGTGAAGAGAGAATTGAACCTTCCAAATGCCATTGCTTTTGACATCAATACTGCATGCAGCGGATTTATCTACGCTATCTGGATTGCTGAAGCACTGATGAAAAACGGTATGGTAAATAAAGTGAATGGTGTTCATACTAATACCATCAACAAAGCTTTGATTATCGGTGTTGAACGGCTGAGCCGGATTGTCAACTGGACGGATAGAGGCACCTGCATATTGTTTGGTGATGGAGCAGGAGCAGCTGTGCTGGAAAACAATCCAAAGGAAAAGGGAATACTTGCTTCCTTTGTAAAGAACTATGATGATACCACAGATTCATTGACTTGCGGAATGGAATTTTTGAAAACGCCGTTTACTGATGAGGATTTGGATAATCCGGAGCAGCAGACTTTATCCATGCAGGGTAGTCAGGTATTCAAATTTGCAGTGAATGCTATCGGTGAGGTGATGGAAAAATCCCTGGAGCTGGCAGGGCTGACAGCGGATGACATCGCCTATTATGTTCCTCATCAGGCAAACCTGAGGATTATTTCGTCAGCGGCTAAAAAATTTAAACAGCCTATAGAAAAATTTCAGATCAGCTTAAATGAGACGGGAAATGTGTCTGCGGCCAGTGTACCGATGGCTTTATATGATATAATGAATACAGCAAAGATTAAAAAAGGCGATAAGATAATGCTGGTGGGCTTTGGCGGAGGCTTAAGCGCCGGTGCGGTTATCTTTGAAGTGTAAATACTCAGGAGGAAAATGTATGAACGACGTATGTCAGATCTTAGGAACAAAATATCCAATCATACAAGGAGCTATGGCAAGAATTGCAGAAAGTGCATTGGCGGCGGCTGTAAGTAATGGAGGAGGTCTTGGTATTATTGCCAGCGGAGGCTATGATGCCGAGTGGCTTAGAAATGAAATAAAAAAAGTAAGGGAGCTTACAGACAAGCCTTTCGGAGTGAATCTGATGCTTCTTATGCCCAATATAGATGAACTGATGACAGTGGTCTGTGAAGAAAAGGTTCCTGTGGTAACTACTGGTGCAGGAAATCCAGGTAAATATATGAAGTCCCTTAAGGAAGCAGGAGTGAAAGTAATTCCGGTAGTTGCTTCTGTGGCGTTGGCAGTGCGAGTGGAACGAGCCGGGGCTGATGCTGTCATCGCGGAAGGCACAGAAGCCGGCGGACATATCGGGGAAATTACCACAATGGCTCTTACCCCCCAAGTGGCAGATGCAGTATCTATTCCAGTGATAGCGGCCGGGGGAATAGCAGACGGAAGAGGCATAGCAGCAGCTTATATGCTGGGAGCCAAGGGTGTACAGGTAGGTACAAGGTTTGTTGTGGCAAAGGAATGTATTGTTTCGCAGAATTATAAGGATGCGATTCTTAAAGCCAAGGATACAGACACTTGTGCAACCGGAAGAATTACCGGTCATCCCGTGAGAGTTATAAAGAATAAACTGGCCAGAGAAATTTTGGCAATTGAAAAATCATGTAACGGAGAAGACGCGCAAGCCGCCATTGATAAGGTAGGCATTGGGGCTTTAAGTGCAGCGGTATTTGACGGGGATGTGGAACGGGGATCGGTCATGTCGGGTCAAATTGCAGGTATTGTGAATAGGGAACAGCCGGCGGCAGAGATGATTGCAGAAATATTTGAGGAGGCTAAAAAGATCTACGCTGACAGAGTTTCTTTATTTTAGGAGGTTATCAAGAAAATGAAGATTGGGTTGATATTTGCTGGGCAGGGAGCTCAGTATCCGGGAATGGGAAAAGAACTGTATGACAATTCCAAGAAGGCCAGAGAGATAATGGAATTAGCCGGAGAACAGGTTAAAGAATGGTGCTTTGAGGGAACCAAGGATATGCTTAAACAGACGCATATCACTCAGCCCTGTGTTTATACTGTAACGATGGCTGCCTATGAAGCTTTTTTTGAGGAAATCAGAAAACAAGATGAAACCTTATTGGATTCTCTTGAAATTGTAGGGCTGGCAGGCTTTAGCCTGGGAGAGTACGCAGCATTAACCGCAGCAGGGACTATTACAGACATAAGACAAGGCATGGAGATCGTTACGAACAGAGGAACCTGGATGAATGAAGCGGGGCTGGGCGCAGATGGTGTTCAGCGGGGCAGTATGATCGCTGCTTTCGGTGAGAGACAGGCGATTCTGGATTGTGTCGATGCTGTTAAAGGAGACGGTATTCTGCAGGGTGTTAACTTTAACTCACCGGTTCAGACCGTTGTTGCAGGTGACAAAGAAGCCTTGGAAAGATTCAGAACAGAAGCTAAGGCCAGAAAGATTAAGGCTATTCCTCTCAGCGTAGGAACGGCTTTTCACAGTGAAATGATGGCACCGGCAGCTGCAAAACTGCAGGATTTTCTGATGGGTTTTGACTTAAAAGCACCAAATAAAAAGGTTTATTCCGATGTTACTGCTGAGGACATGATGAAAGGTGCAGAGGGACTGGATCAAGCTTCAGTGAGCAAATATATTGCAGGATTAATGGGTAAACAGGCTATGAGTCCGGTTTATTGGCAGGAAATTATTGAAAACATGATGGCAGACGGCGTACAGTGTGTGATTGAATTTGGTCCCGGAACTACGCTGTGCGGTATTGTTAAAAAGATTAACGAGGGATTACTCGCTCTAAATGTTCAGGACATGGAGAGTTTACAAAATACAGTAAAAACGTTGATAGAAAATAAATAGGAAAAAATAAAAAGCAGAGCTTAGCTGGCGGAGTATGCGTCAGATAAGCTTAAGGAGGTAAAAATGTTAAAGGGCAAGAGTGCAATTATTACCGGAGGTGTTCGAGGTATTGGTAAGGCAATTGCAGAAATATTTTGCAAAAACGGTGCGAATGTACTTTTATGCTATAGAAGTAATGATGCAGCGGCAGAAAAGACAGAGGATGAACTGGCACAATATGGTACGCAGGTAGAAATTTTGAAGGGTGACGTGGCGGATCCGGCTTTTGCCGTTGAGGCAGTTGCTAAAGCAAAAGAAAAATTCGGAAGAGTTGATATTCTGGTAAACAATGCAGGTATTACCAAGGATAAACTGCTGATGAGAATGTCGGAAGAAGATTTTGATTCCGTTGTGGATACAAACTTAAAGGGAGCTTTTTATTTCTTAAAAGAAGCCGGAAATGTGATGGTGAAGCAAAAATCCGGAACTATCATAAACCTTTCTTCAATTGTAGGAGTGAAAGGAAATCCCGGTCAGGTTAATTATGCTGCATCAAAAGCAGGAGTTATCGGCATGACTATGTCAGCAGCCAAGGAGCTGGGCAGGAGAAATGTTCGAGTAAATGCAATTGCTCCCGGTTTTGTTGAGACAGATATGACGGATGCGCTTACGAATGATCAGAAATCTAAGATGAATGAAGTTATCAGCTTAGGCAGGATGGGGCTTCCTGAGGATATTGCCAATGTTGCTCTATTTTTGGCCAGCGATCTGTCACAGTATGTGACGGCACAAACTATATGTGTTGATGGTGGAATGAGCATTTAGGAAAAACCTTACACGTTCCGGCAGAGTGAATACAAAGTGGAATGTGGAATTATAATATTGGAGGGAATTATGAAAAGAGTTGTTATAACCGGACTGGGGGCAGTGACCCCTGTAGGTAATAATACCGCTGAATTTTGGGAAGGTATTAAAAATGGAAAAAACGGAATCGATCAGATCACTATTTTAGATACCACTTATCAGAAAGCCATTATGGGCGGAGAAGTGAAGAACTTTGAATATGAAGATAAAAGAGCGGCAAAGAGACTGGACCGGTCTTCACAGTTTGGTCTGACTGCCGCAAGAGAAGCAGTGCAGGACAGTGGAATTGTGAGTGGAGAAAACGTGGATCCGCACCGTTTTGGCGTTGTTGCCGGAACCGGTATCGGCGGTGTTATGACGTTGGAGGAAGAATCCAAGAAGGCTGCACTGAAAGGAGACGAAAAAGGCTATGCCAGGGTGTCTGCTTTGCTGGTTCCAATGGTTATACCGAACATATTAGCCGGGAATATTTCTATTGCTGTTCAGGCTAAGGCCACATGTCTTGGCGTGGTAACTGCCTGCTCTGCAGGAACACACAGCTTAGGAGAGGCTTTTCGATACATCAAGCATGGTTATGCAGATGTGATGCTTGCCGGAGGAGCAGAAGCAGCTTTTTCCCCGGTATGTTTCGCAGGCTTTGCCAACATGACAGCTTTATCCACCAGAACGGATAAGGATAGATGCTCTACTCCGTTTGATAAGGAGAGAGATGGTTTTGTCATGGGTGAAGGAGCCGGTTTCCTGGTTCTTGAAGAGCTGGAACACGCTGTTTCAAGAGGGGCTAAGATTTACGGCGAAGTGGTAGGCTATGGAACTACTTGTGACGCCTATCATGTAACATCACCGTCTCCGTCAGGAGAAGGAGCCGCAGCTGCAATGAAGATGGCAATTGAAGAAGCTGGAATTAATGCCGGTGATGTGGATTATATCAATGCACACGGAACTGGTACGCCGTACAATGATGAATTTGAGACAAAGGCGATTAAATCAGTCTTTGGTGATGATACAAAGGTGCCTGTAAGTTCAACAAAGAGCATGACAGGACATCTGCTGGGTGCCGCAGGAGCGATTGAAGCAGTTATTTGTATAAAGGCTCTGGGCGATAATTTTGTTCCACCGACTATTAATTATAAGGTTCCGGATGAACAGTTAGACCTTGACTATGTTCCTAATGTAGGAAGAGCTAAGGAACTGAATTATGTAATGTCAAACTCACTTGGTTTTGGCGGACATAACGGAACGGTTTTATTTAAGAAGTTTGTAAAATAAATGGTGGCTATGGGTTTGTGTGTGGCTGCTTAAATTTATTCATAGTAGTTGAAATTGGTTTTGAGGCTTTTAACCAGTTATTTAAAAACACATTTTATGTTTTGAAAACCTATAAAAATTAGCATCAAATGACCGGATTTTTAGCTGGAAGACTAAAAAATAGTAGCGCAATAATAAAATTTATGATTTTAGTCGAAAATGCTGTGGTTTTGGACTTTGGTGTACAATTATATAAATTTTATGGTAATATATAAAAATGTGTAAAACATAAATAATAAGGCATAAGCCACAGGCGAACCCAGAAAATTGTTTATGTGTTGGAAAGGAACAAACAAGATGTTAATGAATAGAGAAGAAATTATGGAAATCATTCCTCATAGAGATCCGTTCCTTTTGATTGATGAGATTGAAGAAATGGAAGAAGGCAAAAGCATTACAGCTATAAAGCATGTGAGTGAAAAGGAATACTATTTTGCAGGCCATTTTCCACAGGAGAAGGTAATGCCGGGAGTTTTAATCATTGAAGCATTGGCTCAGGCCGGTGCAGTGGCAATTCTGTCTATGCCGGAGCACCGAGGTAAAATTGCTTATTTCGGCGGTATAAAAGAGGCAAAGTTTCGCCAGAAAGTAGTTCCCGGGGATACTTTACGCCTGCATGTGGAGTTGGATCGGCTTCGAAGCAGCTCCGGAAAAGGTATGGCCACTGCTTATTTAGGTGATAAAGTAGCTTGTAAATGTGAAATTACCTTCGCTATAGGGTAAGCAGACAAGGAGCAGAAGGTGGAAAGAAATACAAAGCTAAATGAAATACTGGTCAGCCTTATGAACAGTGTTTTAAAGGTTGAAGAAAAATCAATAAAGGAATCAAGCAACATTGACCTTTCTATTACAGAAATTCATACCCTTGAAGCTATTGGAATCGGGAAATTGAAGACCATGACTCAGGTAGCAGGTTCTTTGAAAATTAGTGTCAGCACATTGACGGTAGCCATAAATAAACTGGTGAAAAAAGGATATGTTGAAAGATGCAGAATTGCTGAAGATAGAAGAATAGTAAAAATTGGGCTTACAGATGCAGGAATTAGTGTGGTTGAAGAGCATCAGACTTTTCACAGAAACATGATTAAGGATATAACGGCAAATATGACTGAACCTGAAATAGAGGTGCTTTTAAAATCCTTGGAAGGTCTTAGAGATTTTTTCAGAATGCAGCTCATAAAGCCTGTTAGAAGCGAGGGACCTATGGAACTTAAATCGATGAATATGAATGGACTGGAAATACCTATACCTATATTTCAAGGCGGGATGGGGATAGGTGTCTCTATGTGGAAACTGGCAGCGGCAGTGGCCAAATGCGGCGGCGTTGGCATCATATCTGCTGCACAGCCGGGATATACGGAAGATGATTTCTATGCCGATCCATTATCGGCCAATGTGAGAGCCATAAAAAGGCAAGTAGAGCTTGCAGTAAATGAAGTGAAGGATATACCGGGAGCAGGCCCTATTGGTATCAATATGATGTGTGTAGCCAGAAATTATAACGAGATTATTGAGGCAGCAATTGAAGCGGGAGCCAAAGTAATTGTTTCCGGAGCAGGACTTCCTACTTCACTTCCCGGTATTGTAAAAGGCAAAGATGTAAAGCTTATACCGATTGTTTCATCAGCAAGAGCAGCGGCTTTAATTATGAGAAGCTGGTCCAAGAAGCATAACAGGATGCCGGACGGCTTTGTTTATGAAGGTCCGAAAGCTGGAGGCCATTTAGGCTTTAAAGAAGAACAGCTGGAAATTGCGGATGAAAATTTCTATAAGACGCTAATGGAAATAAAAGCGGAAATAGCCAGCATACCGGAATGTAAGCTGATTGTAGGCGGAGGCATTTTTACCAGAGAGGATGTCCAAATGGCTTTATCCTACGGAGCTGACGGTGTTCAGGTGGGGACAAGATTTGTTGCTACTGAGGAGTGCGATGCTCCTGAAAGCTTTAAACAAGCTTATGTCAATTGTAAAAAAGAAGACATTACTATAATAAAAAGCCCTGTAGGCATGCCGGGCCGGGCTATAAGGAACAAATTTGTTACAGAAATTGCAGAACGTGCGGAAAAGCTTCCGATTAAACGCTGCAACGGATGTATGACCGCATGTAATCCAAAGGTTGCTCCATATTGCATAACGGAAGCATTGATTGCGGCGGCCAAGGGAGATGCGGACAATGGTCTTATTTTCTGCGGAAGTAATGCCTATTTAGTGAATGAGATAGTAAAGGTCAGT
>DKLE01000166.1:1220-2228 GCA_002455605.1 Firmicutes bacterium UBA6648 | reverse complement strand
TAGTAAAGGTCAGTGATGTATTTAAAGACCTGACAGGTAAATAATATGAAGATTTTGAAAGTCTGAGTGTGAGATTATAGATTTCACACTCAGACTTTTTTTAAAGAGTTTTTTATTTGAGTAGGAGTGCAGACAAAAAAATTTATCGAAAATCACATTTCGTGTAGTTCAGACAACATTTCATACAGAATACATTGATATTTTTTAAAAAGAGTAGTATAAGAAAGATAACACAAGGGGTGTGTAGAGATTAGATATACAAGGGGGATTAAATAAGATGAAAATTGCTATTTGTGACGATGAAGAACTTTTATGCTCAAAGATAGAAAAGATTATATTGGAATATGGAGAAGCAAATAATATCTCCTTAGAAATAGATATTCTTAATGATGGACGGAGCTATTAAAGCTAATGGCAGGAGGAGAATATTTTGGCTTAATTTTTCTTGATATTGAGATGCAGTATGTGAATGGAATTGAAGCAGGCAAGATTATCAGAGAAAAAATGAAAGATGAACTTACAAAAATAGTATATATTTCTGGGAGTGATAATTATGCTATGGAACTATTTCAAGTGCGGCCACTGGATTTCTTAATAAAACCGATTAGTAAAGACTATTGGGAAGATAATTGTAAAGCATGCGCTTAATGTAACAAAAATAGATGTAATTGTACCTTAGAGGTAGGAGGTTAAAAGATTGGATACTAAAAAAAGTTAGATAAAAATGAAACCAATAAAAAAAAGATAGTAATAGTAGTAATAGTAATAGTTTTGTTGTGTTTATTAGTAGGATTATATATCGTAAGCATGAAGCCTAAAGACTTTTCAAAACAAGAAGGATATGAACAGTTATTAGAAAATGCTATTATAGAAAAAAATAAAGAAATTCAAGAAGAAGCTGAAAATAGTGAATACTTTATAGTTCCAGAAGAAATGGAGAAAAATCCCAAATACCGTGATAGTGATGGCTCCTTAAACCCTGAATCTGGAGACTATCGATTTTATTTA
>DKLE01000166.1:0-1155 GCA_002455605.1 Firmicutes bacterium UBA6648 | reverse complement strand
GAGACTATCGATTTTATTTATTTAGAGGTTCAACAGAGCCAATTATAATAAAATGGATTTATATTTCAAGAAATTGATTAATACATAATGATCTTTTGAAGAATCACGGAATTTCATCATTTTTAGCAACTTCCTTAAAAACAACAGGATCGATGTTTAGATTATGTTAAACAAAATCTAAATAATAATCTTGGAAAATTTGGTGTTGTTTTTATGTAAATTTAAAAGATCTCTTTAGTGATTTTTATTATAGCTTAAGTAAAAGGTCTTTGCTATACTTAATGTATAATGAATTATATATAGTTATTACAAAGGCTGAAAATTAAGGAAATAATAAGGATATTATGCTAAACATATATTATGGAAGAGAAAACATAGACAAAGACAAATTTATATTTGAACGTGTATCCGGACAAACGCTGCTGCTTGTTCCAGACCAGTTTACGCTGCAGGCAGAAAGAAATGCATTTAGATATTTGGAAGTGAAAGGGCTGATTGATTTAGAAGTAATAAGTCCGTCACGGCTGGGCCTGCGGATTCTAAAGGAAGTTGGAGGAGAAAAAATATCCCGTTTAGACAAGTACGGCAGACATATGCTGCTTTCTAAAATAATGGGCGATAAGAAAAACAAGCTTGAGGTTTTCAGGGGTATGGAATCAAAAGCATCCTTTATTGAATTGGTGAACAATCTCATATCAGAAATGAAGCAGTACAATACGTCTCCGGAAGATCTTCCAGGAATTATTGATAAATTGGACAGCAATTCTATATTGTATAGAAAACTGAAGGATATGCAAGCAATCTATGAACAATATGAAGCTGTTATATCGGAAAAATATATTGATACGGAGGATTATCTTGAACATTGTATCAGTAAAATCAAAGATTCGAATAAGATAAAAAAAAGAGAGATCTGGGTTTATGGCTTTGACTATTTTACCCCTAAAAATTTGGATTTAATAAGAGAACTGATCGCTTATGCTGTAAATGTTAACATAGTTATGACGTATAGCGAAGCCGGCAGAGACGACGAAGTGTTTTCTATGACAGGAAGCATTATTGAAAAATTAGAAAAGCTGTCAGAAGAGTTGTCTAAACCATATCATACAGAGCAAATAAGTGACAGGAATTGTATCAGAACAGGTATATCAGCTG
>DKLE01000001.1 GCA_002455605.1 Firmicutes bacterium UBA6648 | reverse complement strand
TTCTTATAAAAATATTATTTAATATTTCTTCTAATAGGTAATAGAACATTTATCTATGACTCCTACATTTTTACTTAACTGTTTCTCTGTAACCCCATTTTTGATACCCTTGACTTGGGATTACCGCTTGGTGGTTGGTCGCTTTCCCCATGGGAGGTGATGTTATGGTTACATACGAAAGTCTTTTCACCTATTCACTGGTTATAATCGGAATTGTTTCCACTTGCGTTACAATAATACACAAAAAATAGAACAACCGCCTAAATCAGCACTTGATGGCTGCCTATAAATCCGAGTATTTGGACTAACCACCATCGCCAAAAGTGGTAATCCCTTATTGACTATATTATACGATTCAATCAATTATTCCTAAAATATGCCATATTTATTTTTTATATTTCTCTACGGATCGTTTATTGCAGCTTACTCTATTTCACACTATGATATACATGCGGAAACAGGACAAGTATCTGTCAGCAAAATAAAAAGGTATTTGAGCCATCACATGCCTTCACTATGGGAGAAATCGTCTTATGGATAAACTTTTAAAAAAGAAATTAATGGAACAATATAAAAACAGAACTGTAATCGGTGGAGTATATTGCATCAAATGCAATGACAACCGTCATACCTGGATTAAAGCTACAAAAGAAATATCCGGTGAGAAAAATAAGTTTAATTTTTCTGTCTCTACCAACTCCTGCCCAGAGCCCAGTATGCGTACAGCTTGGAATCAGTATGGGGGGAATTCCTTTTCCTTTATAGTTCTTGAAGAATTAAAAAAGGGAGAAACTCAAACAGATGAAGAATTTGCAGCAGATGTGGCTGCTCTGTTAGAAATCTGGCTTGAAGCAGAATGAATTTCCAATGGCTAAGTTAAACGGCCAAATAGAATACAACCCTGATGTATTCGAAGTAATTTATCAAATATCTCAGGGTTGTTATCTGCTCTTATATATTTTAAGCTATACTTTATTGAAGCATAAACTACGTACATAATATTTTTTATTGTCTCGAAAATTCCATACCCAAGCTTTTTCATCTGGCTGAAATTTCTCTGCCAGGCCGCGCAAATGCTCGAATCCATGTCTTGCCCCTGCCACTCCTCCATATTGACAAATAATTTCATTCAGCGTTTCATAGTCCTTTTGTGCTGCTAAAGTACTTATAATGCTTTCATACTGCAAGGTATTATTTTTTTCGGACAATTCCATAACATCAAAATAGGAGAACAGCCATCCCTTCGGTTTTAGTAAAGATAGTAAGCTCCTATTAAAATTTTCCGCTAATTGATCAGCCACATTACCGGCTTCCTTTACCAGCTCATCTAAATATTCCGCATCCATTACGGCTATTCCTGTATACGGAACCACCAGCTGAGAATGAACAGCACCGGAAATAACCAGAGAATATTGGTTATTCTCCAATAAATCATTAAACTGCCTATTCACAGCGTTGAGCTTGCCTTTAATAAATTGAATTACACTTTCCGGCTTTTCCTTGATTTTGATTTTATTCGTAATTTCTTTCATTGTATCTTCACTATAAAGTCCGGTAAATTCAATATCTCCTCTCAGTATCACTTTGTCCTTTTCTTTTGAAGTTAATTGCTGTCTTTCAAAAGCTTTTTCCATACTATGATAATCATAATCTACTAAAGTTAACGATTCCACATTGCTCAGCAGAAACTTTAAATCTATATCTTCACATCTCCCCGCCCCCAATATAGCAGCATCTTTGATGCTTGCAGCAGAAAAAATCTGCTCATCCAAAATTGAATTTATCATTTGCCGGTGAAGCTCCCACCTTTTCCATCTTTCATGGCAGCCGTCATCCGCATTGCATTCCTTGTAAATATCTAATACCATTTATTTTTCCTTTCAAACTAATTGTAATTTTGTATTTAAATTGTCCTTTTATTGACATATTTATAAGGGCTGTCCCATACAAAATCTTCCCCTGTATTAATCTGAATAATACAAGACATATAAAAAAAGACAAGCAGTTATATGAGCTGCCCGTCAAGGGTTATAAAATACTTTTGATTTTGTTCAACTCTCTAAATTCACCATTTTAGTTATGCTTTCTTAATTCATCATATAGTATAATTAGTAGTCCGGCTATTATTAAACCGCCCCCCATTATCGCTAATCCCACAAAGGATATAGCATTAATTATAAGACTATATAGCTCCTGGTTTTCCAGGATAAAATTCTTAATAAATCCAAAAACCCACAATATAAGTCCGACAACTATTGCTATTTTCGCTATTTTATTATAATCCAACCGTCTATTACTCGTTGTTACTTTCTGTTCTACCTTCTCTGCACTCTCAATTGTATTAGCTTTGATTTCATATCCACAATGCATACATTTAAATGCATTATGAGAAATTTCCTTTCTGCAGCTGGGACATTCAATTAATGCCATTTTCTTTTCCCCTTTCACCCTACTAACATTAAAATTCTATTGTTCTTCATTTTTACAGTTATCTTTACCTCTTCTATTATGACATAAATTGGTAAATAATACCACCCCTCAATTTAATACTTTAAATGAAAATCCCCCGTTATTTATGATCCTTTTTCAAAATAAAAATGACAGCAAAATCCTCTCATGGATTAGCTGTCAATACATATATCTGTATTGGTACTTTGAATATAATTCCGCATTTCATTTCTAATTTGATCCACTGCCAAAACAGTTTCCTCCTTAGTTTCTCCCCATAATTTTTTACTGATACAATTACCGCAGTAAACTCTTATATTATTAAAATCCACTTCCCCATCTGCAAGCAAATTAGATAAATTAATTGGGATTTCTTTTCCGCATTTAGGACAAGCAGCGAATAAATTATCTCCGGTAAGCTCAACTTTTAAATCCACTTCTCCCATACGAGCCTTCACATAAAACATGTTTAGTCCTCCTTAAAAGAATCTGATGATTTAATATAAACCTGTCTTTTATACTGATTCTATATAACATTATATTTTAATTTTAGTACATCAGACTAAATATCTTATGAATTCTATTTTTGTTGTTTTCGCCCCCGTTCGAGAAGTATTGATGCTATTTCATTACCCCCTCTGCATTCGTATAAAAAAAACACCTTGGATAATCCAAGGTGCCGCATTTTTTCTAAACGAGCTTACATGAACTGTAAGCATTCGTTAATAACTTCTTTTGTAAGCTCAAATTCGGTAATTTTTTCTTTTATCATTCTTTTGTTCCTCCCCTTTATGATTTCTATTGCCATGAAATTTAATACCATTTCATCATATTTTTAGAACATCTATATGTTCCCATAATTTATCGAAACATATTTAATTACATTTTTTATTTTCTTTTGTCTCTTCTATGAAAATGTTAAGTATGTTCATATAGATATCATCCGGCAATTTTTCATCTAATAACGGTTTTCGGCTTTCAATCCCTAACTTTTTATCTAAAATCTTATCAATGCGAATGAGAGTTTTTTGTTGGTCAAAACCCAAATTGATAACTTCTTTCAACAAATCAAGTGCAGTTCTCATTTTATCTTCTCCCTTATTAAATGTTTTGCTGAATAAACTCAATTCAGACTATTTATTAATGACATCTATTTTCTAAAATTTCAACCCCATGGTTACTATCATTTCCCCTGAGAATCTTTCATAAAAATAAAAACTCCCGCAATAAAAATCACAAGAGTAAAATAATATCTTATTCATTAAATATCTGGTACTCATCGAGTACATCCTTTTGCAATATGTTTATTATATCATATATAAAAACAGAAAGCAAGAAAAATCCTATAAGTAGCGCGATTTAGATATTTACTTCAGTTACCTGCCCTGCTTCCGAACCATTTCCATTCTCCAAAACTTCACTAGAACTTGAACTATTATTGAATTTCATGATCCTATTTTCCCCCTAAAACTCCGAAAAGCTCTTCTAATTCCCGTTCTTTTTTCTCGCCATATAATTTCTTTACATCTATATTCTGGAATAAATTATCTCTTAATTGTTTCCATCCAATCTCTAAATTCTCCATCCCCCCGTTTTTCAGCCAATTTTTATAGTGCTCCGATTGTTCATCTACATTAACTACATTAAAGGTGCTTTTATACTGTTGCCTTTCTAGATACTTTTTCTCCGTCTATTACACCTAACCCCCATAATTCTCTCATAATTTGCACTTTTTCTGTGATATCCCCCGTCTTTGAATATCTTTCTTTAGTCTTTTCAACTAATTCCGTATTTGACAATCCTTGATATCCACGAACTTCTTTAAGAAATTCTGTATAATTTTCCTTCCTGTATTTATCTGCATAGGGATAACCCGGTATTGTTTCTGCCAGTTCTGCAGTCATTTGTCTAGCGACCGGCTCGTAGGTTTCATAGTTTGTCTCTAATTTACCTGCTATACATGGGAAAAACTCATCATACCTATCTTTAATTGAGCGATACTTCTCCACATCTGTCATCCTGCTGTAATCTGTCTGTTGGTGTATTTTTTTCAGGTCCTCCAACTTTTGCGTTATATTTCCCCTCTGAGATATGGTTATTGTATCTCCATCCTTGCTTTCTACTTTTGAAGCTGACTCTTTTTGAGTTTCAAACATTGTCCGAAATTCACTTATTACTTCTGCATTCTTTCCTACTGTTTGCCTTTTAGCTACAGTCCCTGATGCACCGGCTTTTACTCCACCCCATAAATTTATACTCATTTTTTCTCCCCTTCTTGTGTATCGTTACATATCAATAATCTATTAGATTAAAAATATCATTAAACTATCCGCAGTCTTTCTTTCAACATAAACATACCTTATATGTTTATATTCGACTTATTAAATCAGCTAGATAAGCAATTTTGCATGAAATGTTGTCTGCGGTGCATGAAATGTGAATTTTTTACAAAATACTATAAGAAGAGGCTATGTAAGCAGTATTTATTAACTTGCTAATCCTTCAAATTAAAAAACTCTAACCACGGATTGATTAGAGTTTTATTAGCTAGATTTATTCAGTTTTCAAATATATCAAATAAATGATGATTGTTAAAGCATTTCCATTGGGAGTCTTTCTTTCTAATCCGGGCTATTACTTTCAATCCATTTCTTTTTAATTTCTACTATCTTCTCTTCAGATAAGTTTTTACGATCCATTTTAAAGCGCATTTCTTTATTAAACTTTCCCATATGTCATATCGTCACATCTAATTCAATACGTTTCCCACTACTATCTTAACAAGATTTTAACCATTCGAGATATTCTTTATTGTCTATACCTTTGCGTTTATTGCAGTAACAAGCATCAAATTCATCACTCATATCAAATATTTTATACACAAAAGGAAGGAACTCATCCAATAATTTATTATCAATTGTTTTATCCATAATTAGTTTTATGGCCTGCTCTTTAAACTCTTTATATATCTCTGAGCCATAGGCTTTGCTTCTCATAGTATACCTTTGCGAGATTGGTAAGAATAATTCCTGTCTTTCCATAAAGCTTTATATATTCCTCTAATACCTTTTCAGCTTTATCAATCAAACTATTTTTCATATATACTATGGACAGCATTGTATAGCCCCGCTCTTTTATCGGATCGATCCTCTGCAAATGGGTTGCTGCATCAATTACTTTACTGCAAAGCCCATCATTTAAAGCAAACAAAATATCGTTATATAACGCATTTGCATCCTCCCAGTGGCTTTTTATCTGATCCGGCAATACTGTTTAATGTAATATAAAAG
>DKLE01000232.1:7022-12844 GCA_002455605.1 Firmicutes bacterium UBA6648 | reverse complement strand
CTTAAATTAATCTCTGATATGCGGTGCAGAAATCCTCATGCTGGTCTTGTAGTTTTTTGGATTAAACTCCGCCCAAAGGGTTATAGCCGATCAATTACAGGATTGGTATAACAATTTTCCTATGCGTCCTTTGGGATGGGTCTCACCAAGAGAAACTCTATTTAATTTTTTGAATGATGGTGTAACATATGTTTGACAAACCTACATACTGGTTTTCAATAATAAAAACTTGTAGGATTACAATACATGTGTTACATTAGGGCAAAAAATCAAATACGGAAAACTTCTAACTTGTGTTATGTTTTAGCTACCACACAAAAACATAACAATTGGAGGTTCTGGACTTTACAGAGTATTGACCAATTGCAACAATATATCCTATAGCATATTAAGACTTTCACAAATTCTCATGCATAACTATTCCAGTGCTTGCAAAATGTATTACTTTCTTTGTAAATATGCATAATACAAAAATGACAGCTAATCTCATAGACTAGCTGCCACCACAGATGCTCTGTTATTTAATTTTACTATTCCATCTCAATCGTAGCTGGGGGTTTGCCCGTACAGTCATAGAACACTCTATTCACTCCGTTAACTTCATTTATGATTCTTGTGGTAACCTTGCCAAGCACATCCCAAGGAATTTCAGCTGACTCAGCCGTCATAAAGTCAGAAGTTGTTACCGCACGCAGTACCACTGCATAGTCGTAGGTTCTGAAATCACCCATTACACCTACGGAACGCATATTGGTAAGAGCAGCAAAGTACTGGTTTATATCCTTATCAATACCCGCCTTAGCGATTTCTTCCCTCCAGATTGCATCTGCATCCTGGACAATCTTTACCTTTTCAGCCGTTACTTCACCGATGATTCGGATGCCAAGTCCTGGGCCAGGGAATGGCTGACGGAATACCAGGTATTCAGGAATGCCTAATTCCAGCCCTGCTTTTCGCACTTCATCCTTAAACAGCATGCGAAGCGGTTCAATGATCTCTTTGAAATCAACATAATCCGGAAGACCTCCCACGTTGTGGTGAGATTTTATAACCGCTGACTTTCCAAGGCCGCTTTCGATGACATCCGGATAAATTGTTCCCTGCACCAGAAAATCAACTGTACCGATTTTCTTGGCCTCCTCTTCAAATACGCGAATAAATTCTTCTCCGATGATCTTTCTTTTCTTCTCCGGTTCTTCCACTCCCGCAAGTTTATTATAGAATCTTTCCTGAGCATTTACTCGGATAAAGTTTAAATCATAATGACCCTTTGAACCAAAGACAGCTTCTACTTCATCCCCTTCGTCCTTTCTTAACAAGCCGTGGTCTACAAATACACAGGTTAACTGCTTGCCTACGGCTCTGGAAAGAAGAACAGCAGCTACGGAAGAATCTACCCCGCCGGATAAAGCGCAAAGAACTTTGCCGTCTCCCACTTTTTCTTTGATTGAAGCAATGGTTTCTTCAACAAAGGAATTCATCTTCCAGTCCCCTTTGCATCCGCATACGTCTTTCACAAAGGCTTCCAGCATTTTAGTTCCTTCTTGTGTATGATTTACCTCCGGATGATGCTGTATAGCATACCATCCCTTTTCCGGGCATTCCATAGCCGCTATTGGGCATACAGGCGTTGAAGCTGCCACTTTAAAGCCTTCCGGAGCTTTTGAAATATAGTCTGTGTGGCTCATCCACACGATAGTCTTTTCAGAAACATTTTTAAACAATACAGAGTTTTTGTCTACAGTCAATTCTGTTCTGCCATATTCGGAAACAGGAGCAGTTTCTACTTTTCCCCCTAACTGGTGTGCCAGAAGCTGTGCTCCATAGCAAAGACCTAAAATAGGAATTCCCATATGATACAGCTCTTCCGGACACTGTGGAGACTCCTCGCCGTAAACGCTGTTAGGACCTCCTGTAAAAATAATTCCCTTTGGATTCAGCTCCTTTATTTTCTCAATGCCTAAAGTATAAGGATGTACTTCGCAATAAACATTACACTCCCGGACTCTTCTAGCAATTAACTGATTATACTGACCGCCAAAATCCAGCACAATAATCTTTTCCTGTTGCATGGTTCTCCTCTTTCTATCTTACGCTATTATTATCTGTATTTTTTAATATAACATCATGTGCTCCGCCTTCCACAATACTTGTTGCGGAAACAAGAGTAATTTTCGCATTCTTCTGCAGTTCAGCAATAGACAGTGCTCCGCAGTTACACATTGTGGATTTAACCTTATTTAATGACAGAGTAACGTTATCCTTCAATCTTCCGGCATACGGTACGTAGGAATCAACGCCCTCTTCAAACTTAAGCTTGCCGTCTCCGCCTAAATCATATCTCTGCCAGTTTCTTGCTCTATTGGAGCCTTCACCCCAATATTCCTTCACATACGTTCCGTTTACCATCAGCTTGTTTGTTGGGGATTCGTCAAACCTGGAGAAATATCTTCCAAGCATGATGAAATCAGATCCCATAGCTAGTGCTAAAGTCATATGATAATCATAAACGATACCACCGTCCGAACAAATAGGAATATAAATTCCGGTTTCTTCAAAATACTTGTTTCTCTCATTTGCCACATCGATAGTAGCCGTAGCCTGTCCGCGGCCGATACCCTTCTGCTCTCTTGTGATGCAGATTGAACCTCCGCCGATACCAACCTTAACAAAGTCAGCACCTGCTTCCGCTAAATATCGGAAGCCTTCACCGTCCACTACGTTACCAGCACCGATTTTAACCGTGTCCCCATACTTTTCTCTTACAAAAGCAATGGTATCCTTCTGCCATTCGGAAAATCCTTCGGAAGAGTCTATACATAAAACATCAGCTCCAGCCTCTACTAAAGCAGGAATTCGCTCTTCATAATCTCTTGTATTGACACCGGCTCCCACAGCATATCTCTTGTGTGAATCAAGAAGTTCATTTGGGTTATCCTTATGGGAATCATAGTCCTTACGGAATACGAAATGAGTCAATCTCTGATTCTTATCAATAATAGGAAGAGCATTCAGTTTGTGATCCCAAAGCATATCGTTGGCCTCTGACAGCGTACAGCCTTCTTCTGCATAAATAAGCGCTGAAAACGGCGTCATAAACTCTGAAATCTTCGTATTTGGATCCATACGGCTCACTCGGTAATCTCTGCTTGTAACAATGCCTAAAATCTTGCCTTCCGCAGTTCCGTCGTCAGTAATAGCGATGGTAGAATGTCCGCTTCTTTCCTTTAAAGCCAGCACATCTGCTAAGGTCTGGTCTGGCCTAAGATTGGAATCACTGGTTACAAAACCTGCCTTGTGGCTCTTTACTCTTCTGACCATTGCTGCCTGGCTTTCAATAGGCTGTGATCCGAAAATGAAAGAAATCCCTCCTTCTTTTGCCAGAGCAACTGCCATTTTATCATCGGAAACCGACTGCATAATCGCTGAAACAAGAGGGATATTCATTGTAATATCAGGCTTCTCCCCCTTCTTGAACTTCACCACCGGTGTCTTCAGACTTACGTTGTCAGGTGTGCAGTTCTTGTCCGAATATCCTGGTACCAAAAGGTATTCGTTAAATGTTCTTGACGGTTCGTCAAAATAGTACGCCATATTAAATCTCCTTTTCTAAATACTCTTCAAGGGTAAACCCCTTATCAAAAATCTCTTTTGCTGCCGTTTTCCCAACATATCGAATATGCCACGGTTCATACATATATCCTGTAATATCTTCTTTACCCTTGGGAAAACGTATAATAAATCCGAATCGATAGGCATTGTCATTCAGCCATTTACCCTCCGGGGTATTAATGTAATCCTTCGTAAGCTGATAATTCACAGACGGAGAACTGACATCTGCTGCAAGTCCTGTCTGATGCTCACTTTTTCCAGGCTGAGCACTGAAAGTATCGGCTTCCTGCTGCCCGTGAATTTTTACATAATTGTTGTATAGGGTGGATTGGAAAGCATAAGAACGATAAGCAGTAGTCACAACGATCTGGTGACCTTCTTCAGCCGCCGTTTCCGATAGCAGATTAAACGCTTCCGCTGCCTCCGCTCTCAGATATCGGCCTACCTCCGATCGATCTGCGGCAAAATATTTAATGGCCGTCAAATCATTCGGTTTGTAACTGCTGTCTACAGGATTTTGCTTATTAACAAGAATAAAAAGGCCCTTGTCCAAGTCTTCCTTCAAAGCAGCCCTTCTGGCTATACTTTCTTCCGACTCAGTCAAAACGTCCGGTTTGCCGGCATTCTTACCGGTATCATCCGGTTTTGTACCCTGCCCTTTATCGTTACCGCCAGCTATAATGTTCCAATTGCTTTTTACAGAAAAATGACTGCCGCTTATTAACGGGATGCCTATGCAGCCAATAAAAAGCAGGGCTATCAATAGTGCCACAGTAATATAAATTGCCCTTGTTTGTTGTTTCAATTGTTTACCCACCTTTGTACATTATAACTTGAAGTTTAATTATTTATTGTATAACAAATTTCGTGTGTTTTCAACATCTAAGTTATTTTCATTTTTTCTAAAATATTTTAATTATTGTGAATATTTATCTTACTATTGCAAATCAATTATTCATATGCTAATGTATCTCCATTGACTTTAAAAAAATAGGTCAATAACTCTGGAGAGTCTCAAATCAGTTATTTATATACAACTGATATCACGAGCGCCGAAGGTGTAAGTTAGACTGTATGGTCTAGCGATCTCTCAGGCAAAAGGACAGGGCATACAAATCAAAGCAATAGGTTTAAGTATGTGGTGTCCGAACCTGTTTAAAAGCAGGTATCGGATTTTTTTATGTCTGTTTTAAAAACATTCAGACACAGACCAGATATAATGCCTATTGTATGCAAATGTTCTACTCCCAGAGAGCTGATAATCTATCAGCTCTTATTTTATTACTTTAATCAATCCAATTTGTTCCAATACTACCTTAGCAGTTTATTGGCAGATTGGGTTAAGTCATGAATGGAGAGAATAATTATGTTAGAACTAGTCGTAAAAGCAAATGGATTTCTATGGGGAATCCTACTCATCATTTTACTGTGTGGTACAGGAATAATGTTTACCTTTAGGCTGAAATTTATTCAGCTGAGGCAATTTAGTACCGGTTGTAAGCTCTTATTTAAGGATTTCAGTTTTAATGGAGCTAAAAGTGAAAACGGAGAAATGACACCCTTTCAGGCAATCGCCACAGCCATTGGCGGTCAGGTAGGTACGGGAAACCTGGCGGGTGCGGCCACTGCGCTTATCTCCGGAGGGCCTGGAGCTATTTTCTGGATGTGGGTCAGTGCCTTTTTTGGTATGTCCACCATTTACGCGGAAGCTGTCCTTGCACAGGAATACAAAACCACAGACTCAGACGGCCACATAACAGGCGGCCCTGTTTATTATATTCGTCAAGCCTTTAAAGGAACCTTCGGAAAAGTTCTTGCAGGTGCCTTCGCAGTTTTTATCATACTTGCTCTTGGCTTTATGGGAAACATGGTCCAGGCAAACTCCATTGGAAGTGCCTTTACGGAAGCCTTTTCTTCCAGAGGCTTTGAACTCAATCCTCTAGTAATTGGTGTTTTGCTTGCTATTTTTGCAGCTTTCATCTTTATCGGAGGAACCAAGAGGCTTTCCACTGTTGTAGAAAAGCTGGTACCGTTTATGGCCTTTGTATATATAATAGGAAGTATTATTTTATTAGTAATGAATATTGCCAACCTGCCTGCGGCAATCAAGATGATTTTTGTCTGTGCTTTCAAGCCGGAAGCCGTTCTCGGAGGTGCTGCCGGTATTACTATAAGGGAAGCGATTCGGTACGGTGTGGCCAGAGGCTTAT
>DKLE01000232.1:0-6966 GCA_002455605.1 Firmicutes bacterium UBA6648 | reverse complement strand
CAATGAAGCGGGTATGGGTTCTACCCCTCATGCACATGCCCGGGCTACCTCGAAAAATCCTCACGAACAAGGTCTCAGAGCAATGATCAGTGTGTTTATTGATACATTTATTATTTTGAACCTTACGGCTTTTTCCATCCTAAGTACAGGAGTTATATCCACCGGAAAAACCGGAACGGCTTTAGCCCAAGCTGCTTTTGTCAACTGCTTTGGCAGCGGGGGAGATATTTTTGTCGCCGTATGCCTATTGTTCTTCGCTTTTTCAACCATTCTCAGCTGGCACTTCTTTGGTTCTATCAATGTGAAGTACCTATTCGGTGAAAAGGCAGTTAAAATATATTCCTGCTGCGTTGTTATTTTTATTATTATAGGTTCCACACTAAAAGTAGACTTGGTGTGGGAACTAGCAGATTTCTTCAACGCACTAATGGTAATTCCCAATATCATCGCTTTAGTTGCTCTCAGCAGCGTGGTTATAAAAATCAGCAAAAATGGATCAGCTAAATAGCAATAATTTGTCTTATAAAAAGGGGCTGTCTTATCAAGATAGCCCCTTTCAATTTCTCCTGCACTAAACTAACATCGGAATAAAATATAATCCAAAACAGGTAATTATCGTCCAAAATACCCATATAAATGCCATGAACCCCCAAACGTCCTTCAATTTCATGCCAACCACTGATAAGGCCGGAATAACATACAAAGGCTGTAACAAATTGGTCGCTTCATCTCCATATACAAATGCATTAATCACATAAGTCACATTTGCGTTTAATTGTTGTGCAGCATCCACTATCAAGGGGCCTTGAATGATAAATTGACCGCCTTGAGACGGAATAAATAAATTGACAACGGACGCAGAAATGTAAGCCCAGACTGGCATACTTTGCGACGTTGCAATGGATACCATACCATTAACAATGATTGCTGCCATACCGGAGCTGGACATAATGCCCATGATACCCCCATAGAACGGAAACTGGATCATAACTTCAGTTGCCAGTCTCATACTATCCTTATGCGCATTGACAAAGCTCGTAGGTGTACTGTATAAAAAACAGTTTATAGTCAAAAACATAAATATGATAAAGTTAACACTAAGAGCGCCAAAAAAACCCATACTGAAAAAACTATATCCCATAACCACAATGCCCGCAGTGCCAATTAACCACATGCAAATCCTGCTGCCGTTCAGCTTATCTGCCAGTGTATCCCTGCCTTCCAGATCATAATTCACTGCTTCTTCATCCATAATTGTATTGAATTCAACGGTTTCCTCCTTGGGCGGGCGGGTCATAACAGCTAATACGACAGTGACAATTGCTAAAATTGAAAATAAAGCTACATTCATCAGATTATAGACTGATTGATCCTGAGTAATAATTCCGATGGTATCCTGCATGAAATGTCCCTCAGTAGCAAGCAACGCATAAACGGAGGCTGTGGGCCCCAGACATTGCCCAAGAATCATAGTCGAATAGCCTGCCGCAATCATCATTGGAAAATGAAGACCTTTTATGTATTTGGAAAGCTGCATAGCTAAAATGGGTGTGACAATTGTGCAAAATGCCCAATTAACAAAGCTGGATACAAAGCCAAATACCATTAAAAGAATCATTGCCCCCTGAGGAGTCTTCACAGCTCTTGATAAAGCTCCCAGCATCCTATTCACCTGAGGAGATTTTGCACAAGTGGCACAAACGATGACCATAAAAGCCATTTGAAAAGCAAATGAAATCTGAGTCCAAAGCCCGTCATACCAATACATGCAAAGCTGAACCGGATTAGTCCCCGTCATTAACATGGCAGCTGCGAATACAACAAATGTTAAAATCAAACAGAATACCAAGGAATCCGGAATTATTTTATCTGCTGCAAATTGAAATTTTTTGCTGAATCTCCAAAGGAGTGAGCCCTGATTTTTTCTTTGTAAGGTTACCTCTGTCATACATTCCTCCATATCTTTCCTTATTATCGGTATACTCGGATACCACTAAAATAGTAAATAAATTCCGTTAACGTTAACCAAAACTACTTTTTCGCAATTAAAGTGCCAAAAACATTAATTATCACGTTTACTATCTAATAATTTATTATAGAAGTATTGATTTCTCAATATTTTTCTAATATTAAAAAAATTTATTACAATGTAAAAAATCCATAGATTCATTGGTGTACTGTATGACCGTTTTACCAAAGTGGAGAAAATTTTCCGCATTTATAACATTTTTAAGGTGAGACTTTTCACCATATGCCCTTCCCAATGCTTCTTAAAGGCTCTAATTAAACAAAAGAGGTGATCACAATTTGGGGAATTTTGTAACCACCTACTATTTTATATTTCATATATTTGACTTAAAATCCAAATGACCAAGGGGATACTCTGACGGCCAACAAACAGTTAATGCTTCCCATGCTCCGCTTCGGCCATAAAGTCTTTGTTATATTTGTGCTCATCCACCAGTTTAACTAAAAAGATATTAACCAGTGCTACGCAGGAGAAGATGATATATGCAATTTTCAGATTGCCGATAACATTTGTTACAATCCCGTTGATTACAAAACACCATGCTGTTACAAATCCTTGGATAGGAAAAATAACTGAATTTACTTTATCAAATCCCTGACGTCCGAAAATCGAAGTTGGCAGAGATGTTGTGAAATTTGCAGAACCGCCTATTCCCATACCAATCATAAATATAGAAATGTAAAAAGTCACACCTACACTGGTTGACATGAAGTTAAACGCCAAAGCTACAGCATACCAAAGTCCGAACATCATCATCGTTTTCTTTGTCCCGATTCGGTCATCAATGACACCAATGATAAAAGAACCTACTACACCGATTAAAGCAATAACTGTCATGATTGTAAGGGCTTTCCCCTGCTCCATTCCAAAATCACGAATATTACGGGTGACAAGCTGTGTCATAACCCCCACTGAGCAAATCTGAAAGAAACCCGTTGTTACAGCCGCAAGCCATAAATCTTTCGATCGCAATAGCTTGCCGGTTGTCCACCCTCCATCTTTCTCATGTCCGTCATCATCAGCCGTATCATAGTTATTTTTATAATATTCATCTGATACGTTATCTGGGTTTAAACCTCTTTCCCCCGGCGTATTACGCATAAAGACCGCGCCTATAATTCCTAATATAATTGCCGCAATACCGATTGGAATACATCCGCCCTTTATATTTCCGAATGCGGCTACTAAACCCGTTAGAATTGCTACATAAAACGCAGAAGCAAAGTTATGTCCCATAGTCGTATAGCCCATGATAATACCTTTTTTCTTAGGCCACCAGGCTGCAACTAACGTACCTCCGGCAATATATCCTGCGGACATCATACTTGTGGCAACCACACACATTGAGATAGCATACATGGGAATGTTAACCGAGTTACCGCATACAATATATGCCACTCCCGCTAAAACCGTAAAAAATGCAGACGTTGCACGGGCTCCGAATTTACGGTTAATCTGTCCGATAAATATAAATCCCAGTACAGCAACCATTCCCATATATCCATTGATCTGAATTAAGGTCCCGGGTTCACATCCAAGATTTGCAGCTACCGTAGGGGCAAGAACATTTGTGCCGTCGTTTACCATACCAACATAAAAGAAGAACATTAACAGACAATAAATAATAGTTCCCCATCCGGCAACACCGAAATTGACTAATGAATTCTTGTTATCACTCATTTCGCTTTTTCCTCTCAAATAAAAATAATACTATAATTTCAAATAAATTGCTTTCCCGACTTCTCATTGCACATTTTGAAAAATAAATATGGCTTTGTGTGCATATTGGTAGAATTAAATTATTATCTAAGTCTAAAATTTGCAAGTTCCTTCTTTAACATGTCAGCTTGGGCTGAAAGCTCTTCACTGGCAGCCACGCTCTCCTCAGAGGTTGCTGAATTCATCTGAATAACCGCAGAGATCTGTTCAACACCTTGTGATATTTCTGACATGGCAGCGGCCTGCTCAGATCCGCTGTTTACTTGTTCCGCCGATACTTGTACCATTGAAAAAAAATCATTTAGCCCGTCTAAAATGGTATTCACTGACTGAGAAACAGGAGCAAAATCTCCAGTATAGGCTTTCAGTGTATCCATGGAAATATCTTTTTCTGATATTTTTGTCTGCTGCTCATACAAGGATTGATCCGCTTGACTAATCTGTTGCATTCCCATTATTCCTATGCAGCCAACAAGGCAGGTAATAATTATAGCAAATAAAAATCCTATTTGCAGCTTACTGGAAACTTTTAAATTTCTTATCAAATTTTCTTGTACCTCCCTGCTAATTATCTTACAAAGATCAACATTCACATTTTCCAGAGAGAGTTATGCAGCTCAACAAAACAGAGAACCGAGAAGCTTTGTACAAAAGGTCCCCGATCCTCCTTTTGAAGTGCTATCGTATATGGCTTCTATATATAACACCCTGCACTATTCTGTTTCGGCCCATTCTTTTCTAAATACTGGCGTATGTATATACTCTGTCCGGTACGTCATTTATATCCTCTTCATCAATTTCTGCAACGCAGCGAACCATAGATCCATCGCCCATATACCATCTGATTGGGAAACAGAAAAATCGGAAACGTTTTCCTGATACTTTGTCTAAATCACCACCGAGATTTTCAACCCCAACGATGCCATGACCAAGCATTTCTTTATGACAAGGTTCCCAGGTTCCCCAGCATCCGATTTCTTCTAAATCGCCGAATTTTGCATCATAGGCTTCCTGCCCATGCAATTTGATGTATTCATCTTTATCAAATTCTGCATAGGCTTCTTCACCAAACTGTTCCTTGTATTCTTCTGTGATCGGTTTACCAGAAGCACCGATAAGGTTCATGCGTGTGCCGCCGTTATTGCCCATGGCAGTATGAAGCGGGTGGTCAAGAGCCTGCATATCCATAGCCACACATTTCACCTTGTGCTTAACAAACCACTTTCCGGCATCAACACCGGTGCCGCAGGAATAATGATAATATTCTTTGGAATCATCAAATTTACGGTGCATTCCTGTGTTCAAACAGACAATCATACCCTCTAACTCTTCCGGTTTGATATTAGCACGTTTGCAGGCATCTTCCAGATGTTTGCTGGTAATTAATCCCCAACGTTCCACATGAATTTCCAGGCAGATAGCATCGCCTGTATAAGCATCAACCGGCATTTCATGAGTATAGCGTGCTCTTCTTCCATCAAACTCAGTTTCCATAACGTGACGAGGTGCATCACAGTGTGTACCTGTATGCTGAACACAATCGATCCGCTGTGTTAAAACACCGCCTTTTGCAAGCGTGTGCATCGAATCGATTACCGGCTTTACAAAATAAGGCCAACGTGGTATGTCTGCACTAAACGGATGTGTTAAATCAATAAATACTTTCTTTCCCATTTTTTTACTCCTCCTCGAGTTTATCTCTTTTTCTATAGTAAATTTTAATAAATTTAAAACAGGTTAATTTGCCCAATATCCACCTTCCACGGCTACATTAGCACCGGTCATGAAATCGCTTGCTGACGAAGCAAGGAAAATACATGGGCCTACAAAATCCTCCGGTTCACCAAGTCTTCCAATGGGAAGTCTTTTCAAGAAGTTTTTATAAACTTCGCTTTCCGGATCAAACATCCATTCCGTTAAATCTGAACGGAATACCGTAGGATTGATTGTGTTCACATTAATCTTATATTTTGCTGTCCATTCACAGGCCAGAGACTGAGCCATTAAATCAATACCACCTTTAGCTGTACAATATCCGGTATATCCTGACATTCCCATCTTTGAACGGGCAGAGGAAACCAGGATCACCTTCCCGCCTTTTCCCTGAGCAATCATTCTTTCTCCTGCATATTTGCAAAACAACCAGGTTCCCTGTACATCTGAGTTCATGATTTTCTGCCACTCTGTTAAGTCTTGTTCAATAATGGGCTGCGGATGATTATAGCCCGCAGCTGTAACCAGTACATTAATCTCACCAAACTTATCCACGGTATTCTTTACTACTTTGATAACGTCCGATTCTACAGCCGGATCACCTGTTGAGAATCCGCATTCAATCCCCTCTTTAGCCAGCTCATCGCATACAGCTTGGCATTTTCCTTCGCTCCGGCCTGTAATCATTACCTTCATTCCCGCCAGTCCGTAGCCCATAGCAACTGCCTTACCTAAAGCTCCGGTAGCTCCGGTGATTAAAGCGACTTTACCTTTCACATCAAATAGCTTGTTTACAAACTGTTTTTCTACCATTGTTCTCTCTCCTTATATTGTCATCTCCAGCGCTTATTTTGCGTCAGGGTAGTTAATGATAACCAACATCTCTGCCGATTCATTTGTCTCATTTTTCAGTCCTCTGCCTTCATTAGGCGGGAATGAGATAGACTCTCCGGCTTTTACTGCGTATTTCTTCCCTTCTTTATCTGTAACGGTCATTTCACCTTTCAGCACATAATAAACCTTCTCCAAAGGATTATCCTCATAAGCCCATTCCGCTCCTCCTCCAGGGAGAAAAACGGACTTTCCTATCCAAAATTTTTCTGCTCCTGTCTCTTCTTTGCCATGGTATCTCATTGCTGTGCATCCGAAATGCCCAGGTGCTTCATAAGGTTTTAATTCACTCACTGTTCTTTTAATCATTTTCGCTACCTCCATTTTATTGGCTGGGTACATTACTCAGTCTTTGTTATCTATTAGCTCATTCCTCTTTCATAGCCTGATTCTATGATCCAATTAGATTTCATGATTGGAGTATAGCACCGGCAAAATTGTTCTACAATTCTAACTTTTCTGTAAGAGAGTTACTCTCCTGTTAGATGGTTACTGAAGAGTAACTAGTTTTTTGTTATATATTTATCAATATATCTTTTCTTAAGTTTAAATTTAACCTAGATTTTACTTATAAAAATTTATATTTTTTCTTTTACAAATTATATTTTGATAAT
>DKLE01000064.1 GCA_002455605.1 Firmicutes bacterium UBA6648 | reverse complement strand
TCATTTCACTGGCTGCTCTTTCCTCTGCAGCTTTTTCTAATTTTTCTTTTTTGTCTTTCTTTAATTCTTCCAATGTATCAAATTCGCTTACATCTTTAGCAAAATCATCATTTAGTTCAGGCTTTTCTTCTTCCTTTACTTCATGAACTTTACACTTAAATACAGCTTCCTTGCCAGCAAGGTCTTCTGCATGATATTCCTCAGGGAAAGTTACAACAACATCTTTTTCATCTCCGGCGCTGCATCCGATCAGCTGCTCTTCAAAACCAGGGATAAAAGCGTTGGAGCCTAATTTTAACGGCTGCCTTTCTGCAGTACCGCCTTCAAACTGTTCTTCTCCCACAAATCCTGCATAATCGATCAGAACAGTGTCACCGTCCTTTGCAGGTCTTTCCGCTATAACCATTCTTGCATTTCTGTTCTGTAATGCCTCTAATTCTTTGTTTAAATCTTCCTCTGTTACAGTATGTTCTATCTTTTCAATTTCAACACCCTTGTAGTCTTTTACTTCAAACTCAGGATAAGCAGTTACTGTAATAGTAATAGTAAAGGCTTCTCCTTTTTTAATTTCACTGAAGTCAGCATTTGGTCTGTCTATAACATTAATGTTCAGTTCTTCAAGAGCTTTAAAATAGTTCTGTGAAAATAAGTTATTGATAGCATCTTCAAAGAAAACATCTTCGCCGTAATGTGACTCAATTAACTTTCTCGGTGCCTTACCCTTTCTGAAACCATCAATAGCAAATTTTCCTTTGCCTGACTGGTAAGCCGCAACTACAGCAGCCTCGAATTCTTCACCAGTAAACTCCATTGTAAATTTTACATCGTTCTTCTCTCTTGAAATAAATGTTGATTTCATTATATTATTATCCTCCTAAATATCGAACCCCGTCGGTCATATACTATATATACCTCATTAGCTCCCGGGTAATCATTCTGCCTGTTTTTTGTGTGTACGAAAATTCCTTACACATAATGCACATTATTATACCGCGTAAACGGCTCAAAGTAAAGAATTATAGCAAAAATACCTTATAAAAACATAACTTAATTGTCCAAAAATAGCTAGTAAACTAAAAAATGGCCTTTTTATACAGCCATTTCATTAGTTTACTAGTATTTTTTATAAAAATATAAACCGTTTTGCTTCTTTTACCTATCTATCAAATCCTAAAATTGCTAAACCCCTGGCATATTTGCTTTTTGTCTCCGGTTCAAGCCCATACTTTTCAGCAATGGTTTTCGTCACGTCCTCTAAAGCCTCTTGTTCTCCGGAAAATAATTCTACTTCCAACTCACAAATAGGGGCAGTACCTTTTGGGGTAACAATTTCTCCATCATCCAAGGATACTTCCATAATACCGCTTCCGTTATCAATGCGAAATCTGTTTCTCACAAAATTAGTCTCCATGATACTGTGAAGCTTTTTAAATCCAAGTAAGGCTATCACTTCTTGGCCGATTTCGCTTTCTTTAAAAATCTGCGGATCTGGCAGTAAAAAATAGTTTTCATCATCCACTGGAACGTTTATCTCTTCTCTTATATGAAGTCCTCCTTCATTCTTCCCTTTCCACTTCAAGGTGGCAACAGTTCTTGCCCCTTCTTTGCGCACACGCAGTGCAATATCGTTCTTTGAAAGAATAAAGTCTTCTGTATCAAAATAGGCGGCCTTCATCAATATCTTTTCTCTTGTATCAGACTCTTCAATACTTAAAAGATACTCGTCATCCCAAATGCTTGCGGCAGTCTCTTTGTCTTCAATGCCGTATTTCATTTCAATTTCCATATTTGTACCTTTACCTTCTATGCTTGTAATCCTCAATATATGCTCGTCTTAAAGCCTATACAAATCTCGTAAAGAGTATCATATCATTTTTCGCAAAAAAAATCAAGTCTTTTACGACTCGATTTACATTATTTCCCATTCTATTTCTCTTTTGTTTGATTGCTTTGCTTTTTCATCATAGAGATTAATTCATCCATAATTACAACGGTATTAGAAGGCAGTTCAATCTCACCCGGATAAATTTTCTTATTTGCTGGGTTGTATTCAAAGCCTTTTACTTCCTTATTTTTATCATTATAAAAAGTAATCCAGACACCATCCTGCGCTTCTTCTTTTAAAGAACCCCAGCCTAAAAACAAAAGTATCTGCATATGGAACTGCCTGTTCACTTTTTCTATTATATCTTCTGAGGTCACTACAAACTCCTGCTGTGTGGGGGTTCTGACAACCACCTTTTCCACCTTTTCGCTGGCTTTCAAATGATAATAAAAGTTTCCAAAAATGTTGCAAACTAAAAAATAGCATATGATAAAACGCGTCATATAAATAATAAACTTATGTCTCTTAAGGTTATCCAGCATTACTATTCTCCTATTTTTGTTGAACTATTGCCATTAGCTTCATTAATAAAAAGTGCGTCGGCTACTGCTACTTTCAATCCCAGAGGATATAGGACAAAACTAAGAACGATCGTATTCATGGTTAAAAAGGATAAAACCATCAGAAAAGCAATATAGAGAACATTAAAAATATGAAAGCAATACATTAATTTTTTATCTTGTACTTGCTCTGTATCTTCTTCTTGGCTGCTATTGCTGTAATCCTTAAAATCTTTCAACAAATAAAAAATATATGCCACTGCTTGAAGCACCGGAAAAAACACATACAAATTATCAAAATCTTTTACATCTACAATCGCAATAAGAGGACAGCTCATCAAATAAAACAACGACAAAAACAAAGAATAATATGCCATAGAATTCCCACCTCTTTCACACTTTACACTTTTCTTTGTACTATAACTGACTTTAGCCTGATTATTTTTCTGACAGTACAACGCTCCATCTAAATAAATGTTCTTTTAACATTATCATACATAGTGGTTATTTTTTTTCAACCTTTTTTGCGTGAGATGTTGTCTGGGACGCATGAA
>DKLE01000016.1 GCA_002455605.1 Firmicutes bacterium UBA6648 | reverse complement strand
AAATATCTTGTTCCGTTAGCTAAAGGAGAAAAGTTAGGGGCTTTCGGTCTTACAGAGCCAAATGCGGGAAGTGATGCGGGCGGTACGGAAACTACTGCTGTTTTAGAAGGAGATTATTACATACTGAACGGCGGAAAGATTTTTATTACTAATGCCGATAAGGCAGATACTTACGTAGTTTTTGCCATTACAACACCGGATATCGGCACGAGAGGAATCAGTGCTTTTATAGTTGAAAAGGGCTGGGAGGGATTTACCTTCGGTGACCATTACGATAAGATGGGGATCCGATCCTCTTCTACAGCAGAGCTGATCTTTAATGATGTGAAGGTCCCTAAAGAAAATCTTCTGGGCGAAGAGGGTCAGGGCTTCAAGATTGCTATGTCCACCCTGGACGGCGGCCGTATAGGCATTGCATCTCAGGCATTAGGTATTGCACAGGGAGCTTATGAAAGCGCTTTGGAATATTCCAAGGAACGTGTTCAATTCGGAAAGCCTATTTGTTATCAGCAGAGCATATCCTTTAAATTGGCAGACATGGCGACTAAACTGCGTACTTCGAGATTTTTGATTTATAGTGCTGCAGAGCTTAAAGAAAATCATGAGCCTTATGGCATGGAATCCGCTATGGCAAAGCAATATGCTTCTGACAGATGTCTGGAAATTGTTAATGATGCATTGCAGATCTTTGGCGGTAATGGCTACTTGAAGGGCATGGAGGTTGAGAGGGCCTATCGCGATGCTAAGATTTGTACCATTTATGAAGGTACTAACGAAATTCAACGAATAGTTATTGCATCTCATATCATTGGAAAGATGCCAAAGGAAGAAGCTGTATCCGGAGCTAAACGGGGACCGGTTACAGGAATTCGTAAAAAGATGATTATCAAAGAAGGGGCTTCGGAAGAGCGGGTTACCGTTTTAGTGGATGCTCTGAAGTCTGACGGCTATGATTTTACTGTGGGCATTGATCTTGATACGCCGATTACCAAAGCTGAAAGAGTGGTAAGCGCAGGGAAGGGTATCGGTGAGAAAGAAAATATGGAACTGATCAAGGCATTGGCTATACAAGCAGGAGCGGCTATAGGCTCTTCCCGTCCTGTAGCTGAGACTTTGAAATATGTGCCTTTGAATCGTTATGTGGGTATGTCCGGCCAGAAATTTAACGGCAATCTGTATATTGCCTGTGGAATATCTGGAGCAGGGCAGCATTTAAAGGGGATAAAGGACGCTGCTACCATAGTTGCTATCAATAATAACCCAAATGCTCCTATCTTTAAAAACTGCGATTACGGAATTGTGGGAGATGTATTGGAAATCCTTCCTCTGCTAACTAAGGCTTTAGATAATGGAGAGCCAAAGAAACCGGCACCTCCTATGAAGAAGATGAAAAGAGCCGTTCCGAAGAAAACAGTTCCTTCATGGAAGACTTATGTATGTAACGGCTGTGGTTATGAATATGATCCCGCAGTGGGTGATATAGAAAGTGATATTCGCCCGGGAACTACATTTGATGCTCTTCCGGAGGAATGGACATGTCCAGAATGCGGAGAAGAAAAAGATAGCTTCATTGAAGTTTAATATTGTAATGTGAAATAATAAAATTCTTTTGATAAGGAGGATTAAAAATGCATTGTGTTAGAAAAGTAACGGATAATCTTTATTGGGTTGGCGCAAATGAACGCCGTCTTGAACTTTTTGAAAATATACATCCTATTCCGAGAGGGGTTTCTTATAACTCGTATCTGCTTCTTGATAAGCATACTGTTTTATTTGATACAGTGGATTGGGCTGCTTGCCGTCAATTCTTAGAAAACGTTGAGCATGTGTTAGATGGAAGACAATTAGATTATTTAGTGATCAACCATTTAGAGCCGGATCATGGAGCGTCAATCGAAGAAATATTACTCCGCTATCCAAAGGTAAAGATCATAAGCAACGAAAAAGCGTTTATGCTGATGAGGCAGTTTGGCTTTCATATTGACGGAAGGATGGAAGAGGTTAAAGAAGGAGATACAAAATCCTTCGGAAAACATACGGTGGCTTTTGTAGCAGCTCCTATGGTTCACTGGCCAGAGGCCATGGTGACCTTTGATACTACCAATGGTGTTTTGTTTGCCGCAGATGCCTTCGGATCTTTCGGTTCGTTAGACGGTAAGCTCTTTAATGATGAAGTCAATTTCCATCGGGATTGGATCGATGATGCGAGACGATATTTTACCAATATAGTAGGGAAATATGGACCCCATGTCCAGGCTTTATTGAAAAAAGCGTCGAGCATTGATATTAAAATTATTTGTCCGCTGCATGGACCGGTTTGGAGAAATGATTTAGGGTATTTTATCGACAAATATGATAAATGGAGCAGATATGAACCAGAAGAAAAAGGAGTCATGATAGTCTATGCTTCCATGTATGGAAATACGGAAAGCGCTGTTAATGCACTGGCTACGGAGCTGGTAGAAAAAGGGATAACCAATGTGTCTATGTTTGATGTTTCGAAAACCCATGTTTCATATTTGATTTCGGAAACCTTCCGTTTAAGCCATGTGGTTTTAGCTTCTGTGACATATAACTTGGGTATATATCCTCCAATGCATAACTATCTAATGGACATGAAGGCTCTAAATCTGCAAAATCGTACTTTTGCTATAGTAGAGAATTGTTCTTGGGCATGCAAATCTGGAACATTGATGCAGGAATTCCTGGAAAATGAAATGAAGAGGATAACTGTACTGGATGAAAAACTGACTCTAAATTCAGCCATGACCGAAGATAAACTACCGGATTTAGAGGCTCTTGTAGATAGTATCATAGAGTCTATGAAATAAAACCTTGGTGTGATTTAAATAGTAACGGTTTTATATAATGTTTGCTTTCTTCTGTACAATATG
>DKLE01000222.1 GCA_002455605.1 Firmicutes bacterium UBA6648 | reverse complement strand
CAAATGAATTGGAGTGTCCTGTTACGGTGAGAGAAGGCAGAGAGTGGTTAAATAAATTCGCAGAGAATAATCCATTAAAAGAACTAAAGTGGACAACCAGTCATAATCAGATAAATGATAAAAATGAATCGGTGATTCTGGAATTGAATCAGGTATGGTTCAGATATGAAAAAGACTTGCCTGATGTTGTAAAGGGGCTGAATTTACACATAAAAAGAGGGGAGCTATTTACTTTGCTTGGAGGGAATGGTACGGGAAAAAGTACAACCTTATCATTACTGGCAGGCTTAATCCGTCCTTATCGGGGAACCGTCAAGATTCAAGGAAGGCTTTTATCAGAAATACCGGAGAAAGAAAAATTCGGCGGGTTACTGGGTATTCTTCCTCAAAATCCTCAAGCATTGTTTGTAAAAAAAACAGTGAAGGAAGATTTATATGAGATGGTGGTGTCCTGGAAGATTTCCAATAAAGCAAAAAATAAAAGAGTGGATGCAGTCATTGAATTATGTCAATTAGATGAACTTTTGGAAAGACATCCATACGACCTGTCAGGAGGAGAGCAGCAAAAGCTGGCTTTAGCCAAGGTTTTGTTGCTTAGACCTGAGATTTTACTGTTGGATGAACCCACAAAAGGTTTAGATGCTGAATTTAAACAGGTTTTTGCAGAAATTCTGAGAAATTTGAAAAGCCAGGGAATAACCATTGTGATGGTAAGCCATGATGTGGAATTTTGCGCCAGATATGCGGATCGGTGTGCTATGTTTTTTGACGGCAATGTGGTAACGGAAGGCCAGCCACGAAAATTTTTCAGTGGAAACAGCTTTTATACAACCGAAGCAAACCGAATGGCTCGTCATTTGTTTCCGGAAGCAATTACTGCTGATGATATTATTCAGATCTGCGGCGGAGAAAAAACAGAAAAAACTTTTTCCAAGAGCTATCCATCTGACTTTTTTGATAATTTGTACCGTGATGATGAAAATGTACAGGATAATATGGCAGAAAAAAAAGTGTTGGGTAAACGGTTGCATACGTTTTTTCAAAAGAAAAAAGAGAAGGCTTTGCGGATTGCCGATAAAAGGCAGAATATCTGCGATCAAGTGGCACCGGGAGAAAGGAATATTTCCAAAAGAACAAAAGCAGCAGCGGCAATGATTTTGCTTTTGATCCCATTGACTATTTTCTTCGGCATTTATTATTTAGATGATCGAAAATATTATTTTATCTCAATGCTGATCATACTGGAAACAATGCTGCCCTTTGTAATGATTTTTGAGGACAGAAAACCTCAGCCCAGAGAATTGATTATTGTCTCGGTATTATGTGCCATTGGGGTCGCAGGAAGATGTGCGTTTTTCATGCTTCCTCACTTTAAACCGGTAGCTGCCGTTGTAATTTTGGCTGGGATAGCTTTTGGCGGGGAAACAGGCTTCTTAGTAGGTGCCCTGATCGCTTTTGTTTCCAATATTTTTTGCGGACAAGGGCCGTGGACTCCATGGCAAATGTTCGGATTTGGAGTAATTGGATTTGTAGCAGGAATATTATTCAAAAAGGGACTTTTGAGAAGTAATAAATTATCTTTGGCTATTTTTGGGGGATTAGCTACGTTTTTTATTTATGGGGGAATTTTGAATCCTGCATCAGTGTTGATGTTTTATAATAAGCCAACGGTAGAAATGTTTATTCTGGCTTATATGAGAGGGATTCCTGTGGATCTTGTTCATGCTTCGTCTACAGTATTTTTTCTGTGGATTATGGCAGAATCCATGCTGGAAAAACTGGATCGAATTAAAATTAAATATGGTTTGATCCAGGATTAGAAATTAATTTATGAGAGAAAGACAATCAAGCAGAATTTAGCAATGGAGTAAGTAAAGAAGGAGAAAACAATAGAGTATGGAAAAAGGAAGCAAATTAATAAAAAAAGGATTGTCGCTTTTGATGGTACTGATGATAGTATTATCATCAATGCCAATAACTGCTTTTGCAGAAGCCAGCAAGGTAACGGTTTATGTTACCATTAGTGAGAAAGGTAATTTTCAAAAAGATAAAAATAATTTAACTATGATTCGCAGGCCTGTATCAATTGAGAAAGGGAAATCGATTTTTGAGGCACTGGCTGCCGCACATGAAATCTATTACCAAGACGGAGAAGATGGCTATGCAACCAGTGCAGGTACCAAGTATTTCTCTAAATTCTGGGGAGTCTCGACTTATAATATTGGGTATTTTAGTAACGGTGGGATGGTTTCAGACCCGGAGGCACCAGTATATGCAGGAGATGATATTGAGGGGACGATTTACGAAGACTACAGCAGGGACATTTATGCTCGGTTTGACAGAAAAAATACTGCGGTTGCAGTAGGAGAAGAACTGTCTTTGACGTTGTTAAGCAATATTCTTACGAATAGTGACTGGAGCGGCGGTATGATGAACGGAGGCCTTGCCTCAGAGCCCATGGAAGGAGCCAAAATCCTGCTCGGTGACAGTGATTCGGGAAACATAGAGTTTGCAGAGAAGGAAGACTGCACAACGGACTCTGAGGGAAAAGTGAGCCTTTCTTTTGAAAGCCCGGGCTGTTATTATATTTCAGCAGAAAAAGATGGGGCAACGATGATTCCTCCTATTTGTAAAGTTACTGTTACAGAATCCCTGAGCAATGAGGAAAAAGCTCAGATTGTCAGTGGGGATAAGGCGGCGCTTACGTTTGAATGTATCCGAAAAGATAATCTTTCGGTTAGTGAAGTAACAAGCAGATTGAAGCTTCCTTTGGAGGGAGAGAGCGGATGTACGGTGATCTCATGGAGCTCTGACGACGAGTCCGTGATCAGGCGTGACGGGACAGTCATTCCACCGGAAGGAGAAAACAAAACAGTAAATCTAGAAGCCAGAATTGCATATGGCGAAGTTTATGATAGCTTAATTTTTGAAATTACTGTACTGGGCAGCAGAGATAAAACAGAAAATGAAGAAGAAGCAGAGGCAATAATGAAAAACATTGCGTCTTCTTATGCGGCAAAGGATACTTCATGGTGGAGAGATTCCTCTAAATGGTGGGCCGCGGTGGGCATGAATGCCTATGAAAAAAATGTTCCGAACACAGATTCAAAAGTGAAAGCGGAAGCAAAACAGGCTTTTGTGAATAAAAATATATCTGATATTACAGTTTTAAGCGAAAGTGCTTCTGCTCATGGGGATAAGCTGGCCAAATCAATTAATGGTATGAGTTCCTTTGGTTATGATCCCACAGCAATGTGGACTGTTAACAGGACTAAGATTGATGCAGTTAGTCAGTTAAAACAAATAAAGCTTGAAGATGCTAAACAAGGTTGGTATTCTACTGTTGCACCTTATGTTCTGATTGCTTTGGGGCAAGGAGAGTTTAACTCAGATGCTTTAGAAGAACAATACATAGACTATCTGATATCCGAATTAAAAAATCTGGACTGGAGCTGGGGAGTTGACGTACCGGCAATGATTCTGCATGGGTTAGCCCCCTATTACAGCAGAGCGGAAGTAAAGGCAGAAATTGATAAGACAATTCTGGAATTTTCTAAGTTTCAGGGAAATGATGGGAGCTATGGAAATGCCAATAGTGATGCTTGTGTAATCATTGCTTTAGCCCAACTTGGAATTAATCCTTATACAGACAGCCGATTTATAAAAAACGGAAATTGCCTGATTGATGGTTTGTTGCGTTATTCCACTTCCGAAAAGGATGGTTTTTGGTTTGGAACTGCCGGCAGCCCTAATAACTTAGCTACTCAACAGGGTTTTCTTGCTCTAATTGCTGCATCTCAGGTTGTGAAAACCAACCAGAGCTATAATATTTATGATTTTTCTGCCTCAGCTAAAACACCAGTATATGCCGATGGAAACGGAAGTGAAGAAAGTACCCCGGCTG
>DKLE01000180.1 GCA_002455605.1 Firmicutes bacterium UBA6648 | reverse complement strand
AATGTTTCACGTGAAACATTTTATATTATAATTTATCAGCTAATTTATGTACACTGACCATCATCCAACTTTATTACAGCTTGCATTCTTAGGAATTAGTATCTTAATTTCCAGCATGTCACCAAGATCTTGTTGATAATATTTTGCATTGGATTCAGCATCCTTAATTTGATCAAACGCTTTTCGTATTGAATTAATATATATTTTATAGTTTATATATCTCAGTTTATGGGCTTTTCTTAATTCTTCCTGTTTTTTATTTAAAACATCTTCTATTAACCGCTCTGTTTGCTTAACATTTAAGTTATTTGCAATAACTCTCTCCAAAACTTTTTTTCTTAAAACTCCGTCGTCCAGCTTTAATAAAGCTCTGGCATGACGTTCAGTCAATTGATTACCAATGAGCATTTCCTGTATATCATCCGGCAACGACAATAGACGTATTTTATTTGAAATAGTCGATTGCTGTTTACCAACTCTCTTTGATATTTCCATTTGAGAAAGACCAAAATCCTCCATTAATCTTTTGTATGCAATTGCTTCTTCAATATAGCTTAAATTTTCTCTCTGTACATTTTCCACCAAAGCAATTAACGCTATATCTTTAGAGTCAGCTTCTCTTATAATAGCGGGAATCTTTGACAGTCCTGCCAGCTTAGAAGCTCTAAGTCTTCTTTCTCCGGCTATTAAAAAATATTCTCCATCTCTGCTTTTGCTTACAATAATTGGTTGCAGCACTCCATATTCCTTTATGGAATCTGCCAATTCCAAAAGTTCTTCCTCATTAAAAACTTTTCTTGGTTGATCTGGATTTAAATTCACTAAATCAATAGATACATCAATATTTTTTTTATTAAACATAAAGTCATCCCCCCGATAATCACCACAACAAAACATATCCCTCTCTATATATTATCAGAAGCGTGTCCAAATAAAAGACCTATATGATAAACAAAAAACCACTGAAATCGCTATTTCAGTGGTTCTTTCGATGGTGTTCCCGCTTTTCTTGGATATTTTGCGCTGGTATTGCTTATCTTATCTATAATTACAATGTTATGATCCAAATCATATACCGGAAGTATTACTTTTTCTTCCCTAGAAATTTTGCCTCCAAGGAGAAATATCGATTTTTGTGCAGCTTTAATCTCTTCTTCTGCCCTTATTGATTTGTAAGCCAGAAAGCTTCCGCCCTTTTTTATAAAGGGTAAACAATACTCTGATAAAGTAGCAAGATTAGCAACTGCTCTAGATACACAACAATCATAGTTTTCTCTATGTTCCTTGCTTCGGGCCAGATCTTCTGCACGTCCATGCAGAGTTGTAACATTTAATATGCCCAACTGTTTAGCCAAATCGTCTATTATATTTAAACGTTTTTTAAGAGAATCCATTAAAACAAATTGTTTCTCGGGATACAGCAGAGCCAAGGGAATACCCGGGAATCCTCCTCCGGTTCCTACATCAATAATTTTTTTTGCTTTCCTCATCTCTGGAAAGGAATAACATAAAACAGAATCAATATAATGCTTTTTTATAAATTCTTCTTTATCTGTTATGGCTGTTAAATTTATCTTCTCATTCCAATCAAGAAGCATCTCCATGTATTCTTCAAACTTATGGATTACACTGTTGTCATAGGGAATATTCATTTCATCAAAAGCCTTCTGTAAGGTTTCCATTAACATTAATTCTTCTTACTCCTTCTTAACTTTTCAAGATATACAAGCAGCACATTTATATCTGCCGGTGAAACACCTGATATTCTCGAAGCCTGTCCCACAGACATTGGTTTAAATTGATTCAATTTCTGTATTGCTTCCAATCTCATACCTTCAATCTTGGAATAATCAAAATCCGGATTCAGCTTTTTGTCTTCAAGCTTCTTAAACTTTTCTATCTGCTGGAGCTGCTTAGCGATATATCCGGTATATTTTACCTGAACCTCAAGCTGAGTGATGGAATGCATGGACAAATGATTATCTCTGTCTTTATCAAGAGGTGCAAGTGTTTCATAATTAAACTGCGGTCTTTTTAGAAGCTCACATAATGATATACCGCTCTTTATAGGTGCACTTCCCATGCTCTCAATATAAGCATTTACCTCGTTGGTAGGCGGTATTATGACGTTTTCTAACCTTATTTTTTCTGCTTCTGCTTCATTCTTTGTCTTCTGATATCTTTCGTATCTATCCTGCTTAACCAGACCTACTTCATAGCCTTTCTCTGTTAACCGTAAATCAGCATTATCCTGCCTTAATACCAGCCTGTATTCTGCTCTGGATGTCATAATACGGTAAGGCTCATTTGTTCCCTTTGTCACAAGATCATCAATTAATACACCGATATAAGCCTCTGATCTATCCAGAACAAACGGTTCTTTTCCATCTACCTTAAGAGCTGCATTTATACCTGCTATTAAACCTTGAGCTGCTGCTTCTTCATATCCAGAACTTCCGTTAAACTGCCCCGCACAAAATAAGCTATCTATATTTCTGTTTTCAAGAGTGGCCTTAAGGTTAAGGGGATCAATGGAATCATATTCTATAGCATAAGCAGGTCTCACAATTTTTATATTTTCCAAGCCGGGAATAGTTTTATAAAAAGCTTCTTGTACATCTTCGGGAAGGCTGGATGACATTCCCTGTATATACATTTCATCAGTCTGCAAGCCTTCCGGTTCAATAAACAATTGATGTCTTTCCTTATCACTGAATCGATTTACCTTATCTTCAATAGAAGGGCAATATCTGGGGCCTATCCCTTCAATCTGCCCGCCGAACAGTGCTGATCTGGAAAAATTATTTCGAATAACCTCATGGGTGTTCTCATTGGTATAGGTTAGCCAGCATGAAATTTGATCTTTTTCCAAGTCATCATTCATAAATGAAAAAGGAACTATTTTTTCATCTCCATACTGTTCTTGCATCTTTGAATAATCAAGACTGCTTGCAAGTGCCCTGGCGGGAGTGCCGGTTTTAAAACGGCGAAGCTCTATACCATGCTTTTTTAAATTATCAGCCAGCTCCATGGACGGTGCAAGCCCATTGGGTCCACTGTTGAAAGCCCACTCACCAATAAAAATTTTACCCCTTAAAAAGGTCCCTGTAGCCAGTACAACGGCTTTTGACCGATAGGCTGAACCTGTTTTGAGTATTACACCACAAGCTGTTCCATCTTCAACAAAAATATCCACAACCTCACCTTGCTTTAAATCAAGGTTTTCCTCTTTCTCCATGGTTTTTTTCATTTCTTCATGATA
>DKLE01000248.1:2494-4123 GCA_002455605.1 Firmicutes bacterium UBA6648 | reverse complement strand
AATCCTTTCCCGCTGATTTTCGAATGGCGGCAGAATATATCAATATAGACAATAAACCGCTTCCTAAAAGTAAAAAACGCTTACCCTTTTCCGCCATATGATAAGCCTTTGCCACCGATCCGGACTCGTCAAAGGCATAAAGGGCACAGGACCGGTTCACATCCTTTGGTGCAAGAATCACAGGACTGGTTTCAAATAAAATTGCATACCCCTCCACCTCTATTTGGCCGTAATTGAAATTAATGTTCCCTAATTTCTCCAGATATAGAGGAAGGGAAGTCAGAGAAGTCAAACAAATAATAGCGTCTCCCACCTGAAGATTTTCGTGATTTTTATAATCTTCACCGATTTCATCCACTATTCCATAGCAAATACCTCCGCTGTCCGTGGAAGGATTATGCAATTTTCCTCTTTTTTTCACAATATCCAGTACGCGGCTTTTAATTTTATTTTCCTCATAGCCGCAAACATTGCACAGCTGTCTGAAATTCCCTTCTTCAAACTTTATGGACTGAACCCGAATCCTCATTTCTGTTTTTTTAATCTTTAAAGAATTATCTAATTTCCAAGCAGCAATTGGAATAAAACCTTTTGGTTCAATCACTCTGCCGAATCCAAAGTTTCTCATATTTTCCATAATAATAACCTCAAATATATTTTGCTGTTCTCAGTATGTCTGTCACTACTTCCACTAAGTGATAACAGCCTTCTGATTTTCCCAGCAGGTGGATAACTTCTTTCTTGGTCAATTCCTTTAGATTCCTTCCAATCAACTTTTTTCTATGTAAATTATTTGAAAAACATGCCTGTCCCGGTGCTCTGCTGAATTCAATCTCACAATCGGTAATAATTCCTGTAGCTCCATTAAACTCAATACTTATATCAATTCTGTGAAAACTGTCCGTCAGATTGCCGTAAGCAAACATATATTTACCGCCATAATAAATAAATTTACTGCTTTTAAACCGATTGAACAAATTATGACAGCGGGTCAAGGGTGCCGCATACTGGGACCATTCTACATCTTCTGTACTTTTATGAGTATACATTCTACACCCGTTTTTTTCTATCTTATCCCAGTAAGCATCGTACTCTTCCTCATCTGCAAACCCTCTCTGCTTATAAAGATAGGTCTCTGCCTGTATCAATCCATTTATGCACTGATTTAGCATATATTTCAGCATTTCTCCTTCTTTTCGGTTCAGTAGTATGTTCAGCTCTTTTTTTCCTTCGATATATCCGCTCTTCCCCCGCATTTCTTCTATGCTATAGCATCCCAAAGGAATATTTGAGGGAGCTTTATGTACTTCCCAATCAGCTTCATCAATTATAAAAGTTTCAATATCCGCAGAGAGTCTTGCTTCCGCTTCCCATTGATTGTCCATCAGAACACATTGCGCATATACGGTCTTTCCTTCCGCTTTAACAGTGCAGCAAACATTTGATTGCCCAATTACATCCATTACCATACCTCCAAATACATTTAGCCGTTCCTGATCGTATTAATATATGGTAATTAAAGATTGACAAAAAAACTGCAGCAAAAAGCTACAGTTATTTGTCCTTTATCCACTCTAATTACCCGTAGCGTGTTTTTTTCTAGGTTTTATGCAGGTCTCCTGACTCGTG
>DKLE01000248.1:0-2299 GCA_002455605.1 Firmicutes bacterium UBA6648 | reverse complement strand
ATGCAGGTCTCCTGACTCGTGCTTCAACGCCATTGCTCTCTCCTTCCCGAAAGGTTTATTTCAGTGGATATCTAACATATAAATGTGAGCAACAACTATTCACTTACAGTGGCGGGACCGTACAGGACTTGAACCTGTTTCCCTCTTAGCCAATTGTTACATTGGAACATAAAACTTATATTCAATTAATTTTTAGTGTAGCAACCAGTCCGATTGTTGTCAAGAAATATATCGAAATTTAAATATTTCCATGGCCGCTGTCAGCAATTCTGGGCAGTGGGAATCCGTATTTTAAAGGCAGTATAATATCCTTTTTTCTCCCAATTTTCCAGAGTGATGCGGCCTCCATGGCCCTCTATGATTTTTTTGCTGATGGACAATCCCAACCCGGATCCCTGCCTGCTGTTTCTGGAATCATCTCCTATAACGAAGGGATCGAAAATTACACCTGCAATTTCAGCAGGAATGCCCACACCATTATCCCCCATAACAATCTCTACCCCAGCGTTTTCTTCACTGTCCGATGGCTTATTCACAATGCCAACAGTAATAAATATTTTAGTACCGCTGGCATTGTGCTTCAACGAATTGTTTATAATGTTATCAAAGGCTCTTTTTAACTGCAGCTTATCAATACTGCAAGCTGCACTTTCTTCCGTTATCTCCAATTCCAGTTCAAAACCTTTATCACTTATTTCTTCATACCGATCTGCCAGATACTCTCTTAAAAATTCAACTATCTCGATTATTTTAAAGGAATAGGAAAAATCCGGGTGCTCCAGCTTACTGTATTCATAAAAGGTATTGATCAGTTCAGTCAGTCCCACAGATTTGTTATAGATCTTGTTCAAATACTTTTTCTGTTCCTCCGAGGCTATCAATCCATCTGCCAAAGCCTTGGCATACCCCTGTATGGTAGTAATCGGCGTTTTTAGATCATGAGAAATATCTGCCAGCATTTTTCTTTTCTGTTCTTCCATTTCCATCTTGGCATGTTCACTTCGTCTCAGCTGCTTCGACATATTATTAAAGCTGTCACAAATCTGAACAAATTCAGCGGAACCGCTGTACTCAACTGCCTGCCCCCTATCGCCGTCAGCAAAGGCCAGCATAGCATTGTTCAAGGTATTTAATGGTTTTCTCACTTTTCTTGACAGCCACAGCACAAACCCTAAAACCGAAAGAGCATAGCTGACAATAATACCGATTCCGATTGCCGTCAGTCCGTTGTAATAAGCGTCTATGCTTCTTTTATCTGTGAAGGAGGTATTCATAATCAGCATATATCTTTCACCGTCATCTCCTGTAAAGCTATATTTTCTGATCTCTAGGTCATCTTCCAGGGTATTGGTCAAATACTGAAATTCCCGTTTGGTATATTGCTTCTTCGGTACATTTCCACTGGACATAAGGATATTCCTGTTGGAATCAAAGACAATAAAATACTGTCCGCCTTGATTCTCATCATCGGAATTATAGTATCCTATTTTTTTTACTAAAGTAAGGAGCTGCCCTTCCTCGTCCTTATACTGCTGCGTATTAATGATCGTATCAGACACAAAATCCTGAATGCATTGCAGTTCTCCCTTGGTATATGCGTGCTTTTCCCGTTTATTGTCGCTGATATATACGGTTTTATTATCCTTATCTAAAATCTCGAAATAACCCTTTGAACCCACCAGTTTATACGCTTTAATCTTTTCATATTCTCCCCTTTCAAGCAGCTTAATCTGAGAGCTTATGTCCCCCTCCGGCATTTTTAAATGGGCGGCTAAAGCTAATGTTCCCAGAGAAAATATTGACATAACCAAAACGACATTTATAACCGTAAAAGCAATATAATTTTTTATTAGCAGAGAAAAAAAGCTTCCCTTTTTCCGCTTATCTTTTTTCAATTTTATATCCAAGCCCCCTAATTGTCTTTATATACTCCGGACTTTTCGGATCTTTTTCTATCTTCTCACGAAGCTTTGAAATATGAACCATCATCGTGTTATCATCACTCTCAAAATACTCGCCGCTTATGGTTTCATAAATCTGTGCCTTCGTGTAGACTCTGCCGGGAGCTTTCATCAGTAATGCAATGATCCGATATTCGGTAGGAGTCAGTGCAATTTCTTTACCGTTTTTAAGGAGCTCCAGCCTTTCCGTATCCAGCTCCAGTTCTCCCACTTTAAATTTCGTAGCGGCGATATTTTCCTTTCCTGTATTGTCATTTAGCTTATAATATCTTCTCAATGCTGCTTTTACCCGAGCAATGATCTCCAAGGGATTAAAGGGTTTAGTCAGATAATCATCC
>DKLE01000262.1 GCA_002455605.1 Firmicutes bacterium UBA6648 | reverse complement strand
TAAATTTTAGGCTGAATAATTCCCATCACAAACGGAGTATTCAGGCTCTCTACCAGATAAACATTATCATTATCATAGTCACAGACTGCATTCTGCAACTGCATCTTTAATCGCACAAGGGATATCAAACTGTAAGCCGCTAAAAGAATCATACCTGCAAGCCATAAAACAGTCACAATATTGTCTCCCCAAATGCCTGAGAAATCCATCTTCCCTATGCTCTCATTTCCTGAATGTGCCATAGGAACGGAAAAATTGGAAACATCCACAGCATTTGCGCCTTTAAAACCATTTAATACCGGTTGAGATTGGTCAGATGGTATTATATTAGCTGATCTGTTATGTAAAATAAGCCAGCTTAAATTGCTTTTCCATGAAAAGGGACAAGTAAGACGAAAAAGAACAACAAACCATAGTGCATAAGAAAATATTTTCGGCATCTTTGTGAGAAAAAATCGGATAACCAGCACAATTAAGATGACATAACTGGCTGTAATGCTCATATCTAAAATCTGAAGAAACAGCATATTCAACATTTTATTCCTCCTTATGCTCATCGATAAGTCTTTGTAATTCTTCTATTTCTTTCATACTAAGCTTATTCCTTCTTGTAAATGCTGCAAAAAAACAAGGAAGAGAACCGCCAAAGGTTTCTTTCAGAAACTCTTCTCCTTGCATAGCATGGAATTCTTGTTTTTTCATCAGAGAATACACTGTGCCCTTCTCATTCTCAAAAATTTTTCGTTCGCATAGACGTTTGAGCATTGTATAGGTTGTAGATTTTTTCCATGAAAATTCTGTTTCACACAGCTTTACCAGTTCCCCTGATGAAATAGGCTCATTCGCCCATATTAAATCTGCAAATTTTTGTTCCATTTCTCCTAGACGATATTGCTCCACGTTATTACTCCTTTGGTCTAATACTATTAGATTAATATATGTTCAGTCTAATATGATTAGACCTAATTGTCAAGAATAAAATCTAATTTGTTCTTGGCTACTTTTAGCCTATCCCATTAGCTGGCTGGCAATCAAAAAAGCTATGTAGGAAGGAACTCTATACATAGCTCTGCTCATTTCTATTTATTTAATCTTTTTATTATCGGTCTTATAACTAAATAAACTATATATCCCAAAATCCCTCCAAGGGTATTGGTAATCAAATCTGTCACATCAAAAGCCCGATTATTGATGCCACCTGACCAAACATATAAAAGCTGCATGGTTTCGATGGATAAGCTGAATATGAAAGTCCAACAGGCAATACTGAAAAAATTTCTCCTTTTTATAAAAGGCATGAGAAATCCAAAGGGAGCCATCATAATAATATTTAAAATGATTTCACGCACAGCACCCCCGTGATGTAACTTGAGATCAATAAAAGGAGTTAAATTGACCGTCTCCAGAAACAGACTGTTGCTGCCTGGAATGGGAAAAGAAAACGGCATTAAAGTTACAAAAATAACTAAGGAAATATATAAATAGACTAAACTATAAAGTATAAACCGCTCTCTTTTTTTCTTCTTCCATTTTTCAAAAAAGAATAAGAAATAAATTGTTCCAAGAAGAATAAAGTCCAAAATATATTGCATTATTAAAATTCCCTCTCCTTTAAATAATCCATAACGCCCTTCCAAAGACTATCTTCAGTGGATTGAAGTTCAACCTCCGGTTCATATGCATAAGCCATTTGACTCATTGCTTCTAGATCAAATCCATCTTTTAGTACCACAAACTTTAATAGTTTGGGCGAAAGAGCTTTTTGAGGACAGGCATATATACATTTTAAGCACCATATACATTGAAAGCCAAACTCAGGTAGACCATTTTTCATTTGTATATTCTTTGCAGGACATTGTGTCATGCATAAGCCACACTGATTACATTCTTTTGAAACACAAATGGACCATCCAAAAAACCGTGCCCCTAAATGCTCCATTTTTCCAATTGATGCATAAATCCTATCCTGCAATTTCGGATGGGTTATATTTTTTTTTCCAGATAAAATATCCTGGATTATTTGTTGAGTTTTCTGGGGTATAATATTTATCAGTCTGAAAGCCAGCTGTTCTTCCGTTCGGGCAGCAAAGTTCGACGGCATTACCATCATTTTCTCATAAATCACGTTATAACCTTTCCTCTTTAAAAGGCGTTTGCACGAAACGCGGCAAGCAGTATTCGGTGAAACTTCACCTCCTCCTGAAACCGATACGATAGCAGCGGGCGTATTATTTACCTCAGGTACATTTTTAATCCAGGCTTCAACTGGTGACGCCAGGCGGAAAGCATATACCGGTGAAAAAATCATTAACAAATCTGTTTCTTCTACTGCACCTGTATTGCCAGCACCTATATTTATTCGATTCACCTTTATCCCAAGAGTAACAAACTGATTCTCAAAACAATCTACAATCTTTTCTGTGCAGCCTGTTCCTGAAAAATATGCTAACGTTACAGTGTTCACCCTGATATTTTTGTCATTCATATACAATCCCCCTGTATCAGTCCTATCATGCTAAAAAATCAACATACCGTTATTATGCAACTTAAAACCTAAGTTTCTTTAACAATTTTCAGCACCAGCATTTCTGTATATTATAATAATTTTCTTCTATTATAACTGATTGAAAAGAAAAAAGGAATCACATCAAAGGTGATTCCCATTTTATCTTTTATCTTTAATACGATTGTTTCCAGTTTGCAAATATCTCCTTAGATTCGTTCAGGAATTCATAGGAAATTGTAATAGAGTCATCGGTTACATTCTTATCCTCTGTAAAAATTGGCCAAGGGTTACACCCTCCCGCTTCCACCTCAACCCGATCCATGTTGAATTGATTTCCGCAATTTTGGCATACCAGCTTATTG
>DKLE01000169.1 GCA_002455605.1 Firmicutes bacterium UBA6648 | reverse complement strand
TAGCCTCTCGTTTACAAATATTCAGTTGTCAGTTACAAAGATGGCATCTCAACTTACAAAGTGGCATCTCGTTCTACATTTAAGTCTAAAAGGGTTAGCGGAAGAATGAATTAATTGATAAACAACTAATTTTTATCGATAAACAATAAAAATATATTGACAAACGCAAAATATAAAAATATAATAATGCTAAAATAAAGCTTTATTAGGAAGATAAGGGAGAAGTAAAAATATGTGGAACTCAAATAAGTCCTTGAAATTATCATGCATATGTACCAGGTTAGTTATGCTTTTAGTAATTTTGTGTGCAGCGGCATTACCTTATTTAATGGACATTTATTTGTCTTTTGGGACTTACTATATAAGAGAAATGAACATAAAACCTTTTATAGTAATTTTGTATGCTTGTTGTGTTCCGGCACTTGCTGCTCTTTTTAGTTTAGACAGACTCCTAGACAATATAAAAAAAGAAGAAGTTTTCATTGAAAAGAATGTTTCCTATTTAAGAATGATTTCGTGGTGCTGCTTTGGGGTAGCGGTACTTGTAGTAATGGCAGGCTATTACTATTTCCTTTTTTATTTTGTTGCGGTGGTTGCGGCTTTTATCGGATTGATTCTCCGCGTGGTTAAAAATGTCATTCAACAGGCTATTATTATAAAAGCTGAAAATGACTTCACTATATAGGAGGAGAAGGATATGGCAATAGTTGTGAATTTAGATGTAGTCATGGCAAAACGAAAAATATCAGCGGGAGATCTGGCGGAAAAAATCGGTATTACGCCGGCAAATCTGTCCGTTCTTAAAAACAATAAGGCAAAAGCAATTCGGTTTTCTACCTTGGAGGAGCTTTGTAAGGCTTTGGACTGCCAGCCGGGAGATATATTGGAATTTATAAAAGAGGAATGAACTTAAAATGAACTGGAACCTTAATATGCAGTGGATTAGAGGATAGGAGAGGGAAGATGAAATATTATTATTCAAAATCGGGGGAATTAAATTTGAGCGACAACGACAAAGAGTACAGTTTAAAAGTAAGCAGCATTCCTCCTATGCAATTTGTGTCAGCAGATCTTTGGCTGGCAGCAGGGATGTTAATTTGCGGATTTTTGTATTGGAATTTTGCTCTGGTATCGGAGAAGGGAGCCGGAGTAACAGTTTTCTCCGTAATATTATGCGGCTTCACTTGGAGCTATTTTAAGGCAAAAGGAATAAAACAAACCAGGAGCAGCTTTATCTGGCTTATTTTAACAATAGCCTCAGCCATACAGTTTATGATTTTTGACGGATACGCTATTAAATGTTTAAACCTGCTGTTCACATCAGCCTGTTATATTTATTGGGCTGCAGTCAGCACCGGCAGATGCATGGATAAAAAACTATCTTTTTTTTCATTATATGATTTGATTAATCAGGTGTTTATGGTGCCCTTTGCTAATATAACCTGTGAGTATTTTGGAATAAAAGAAGGCCTTTCAAAAAATAAGCATAGCAAAAATGCCATGTATGTTCTGATTAGTACCGTGATTTTTTTACCTTTAATGGTGTTTGTGGTGGGTCAGCTTTCAATGGCAGATGCGGCTTTTGAGCAGCTTTTGGATCAAATTATGCAGGCGATTTCCTTGGACAGTGTTTTAAATTATGGACTACAGTTTATTATTGGTATACCGGTTGCCTGTTATCTTTTTGGGCTTCTTTACGGTGATGCCGCAGGAAGAAATACAGAAAATATAAATAAGGAAAAAATTCTTCGATTTTCGGAAGAAATCGGATTTGCACCCAAGTTGACAGTATATACAGTTATGACAATATTCAATCTGATTTATGTGATGTTCTTTGCATCGCAGACCGCTTATTTATTTTCTGCTTTCAGCAATATTTTACCGGATACTTTTACTTATGCAGAATACGCTCGGCGGGGGTTCTTTGAGCTGTGCAAGGTAGCTTCTGTCAATACCGTGCTGATTGCTCTGGCCCACGTTTTTATCAGCAAGAAGGGAAAAGAAGCAACTCCTAAAATTCTTCGATTGCAGACAGCAGTTTTGTCTGTGATGACGGCTGGGCTGATTGTTACGGCTTTAAGAAAAATGTATATGTACATTCATTTTTATGGATTAACTGAATTGAGAGTTTACACCTCTTGGTTCATGATTATGCTCTTGTTTGCCTTTGTTATAATATTCCTAAGACAAGTAAAGCTTTTTAATGCATCCAAGATAATTATTATTGGAGCTATCATTGGATTTATGATATTGTCTTATGGAAATGTAGATGGTAATATTGCAAAATATAATATAGAGAATTATGAAAACGGGAACCTGGAAACGCTGGATTACAGCTTGTTGTTTCGTTTATCCGATGGCGCCGTACCATATTTATATGACTTATACTATAAAACAGAGGATGAAGAAACCCGCGTCCTATTATATAATTATATTGTCTATGGTAATCTCTACATGGGTGAGGGCAGTCAGCAGGAAATCCCGGAAGAAATGTATAAAAAGACATTCCGAGACTTTAACCTTCAATCGCAAAGGGCAGATAGTTTGAGAGGATTACTGCACAGCAAGGGTCTCGGTCACGAGGTTAAAGGAGAAGCTCATGTCAAATAGGATAAAGATAGTATTTATTGGAAACAGCATTATAAATGGGTTTCCTTATGATAGAAACCAGGAATTTGTCAGTCTCTACAGGGAGGCATCAGGCAATGAGGTGATAAATAAAGGGGTGAACGGCGATACGGTTCATGGCATAATGAGGCGGTTTGTTCAGGATGTTCTGGTGCATAAACCGGATGTTGCAGTAATTTTGACAGGAACCAATGAATTTATCTATAAGGAATCGCTTCCAGAACAATGCATGAAGGATATCGTTAATGTGGTGGAGCTTGCTAAAGCACAGGCAATCAATCCGGTGCTGCTTACCCCGCTTCCCATTGACCCCAGAATGGCAGAAACCAGATGGATGGTTTGTGATGACGTGGACTATGAGGCGGTGCAGGATCAGATAGTGGAACTGAGAAAGTTAATAAATAAATATGGAGAGGAAAATAAAATTAAAGTAATTGATACATTTTACGCCTTTTCTGAATATGTAGATTTAGTGGGAGAACAGACTGCATATTATGATGGTATCCACCCAACGAGAGAAGGTCATCAATTTTTAGCAGAGATAATGAGAAAATTTC
>DKLE01000082.1:6772-7887 GCA_002455605.1 Firmicutes bacterium UBA6648 | reverse complement strand
CTTCGCTATATTTAATATTGTAATATGACGCATTAAATCGGCTAATTTTAATTCCGGAAGTCCATGCTGTCTCAACCCGAAGAATTCTCCCGGACCGCGAAGCTCTAAATCCTTTTCCGCAATCACAAATCCATCCGATGTAGAAACCATAATTTTCAGCCGCTCCTTCGATATTGAGGATTTCCCATGAGATATGAGAATACAGTAGGACTGATGCTTTCCTCTGCCTACTCTTCCTCTCAATTGATGCAGCTGGGCTAATCCAAATCTTTCAGCATTTTCAATTACCATTATGGTAGCATTCGGCACATTTATTCCCACTTCAATGACAACAGTTGAAACCAGAATGTCTATATGTCCATCGTAAAATTTCTGCATAATGCAGTCCTTATCTGCTTGCTTCATCTCTCCATGCAAAAGGGCAACTTCCATATTATAAAATTCTTTTTGCAGCTGTTCATGAAGCTCCTGAGCAGAAATAACATTTTCCAAGGACTCTGACTCTTCAATGAGCGGAGCTACTACATAAGCTTGTCTGCCTTCTTGTATTTGCTGTTTGACAAAAGAATAGGCTTTGCCTCTGTTTCCCTGTTCAACAGCTGTAGTAATTATTTTTTGCCTTCCCGGCGGAAGTTCATCGATAATAGAAATGTCTAAATCTCCATATACAATTACTGCTAAAGTTCTTGGAATCGGTGTGGCTGTCATTACTAATAAATCTGGATTTTTACCTTTTTCAGTTAATAAATTTCTTTGATTTACACCGAAGCGATGCTGCTCATCTGTAATGACCAGGCCTAAATTTTTAAATTTCACATTTGGCTGGATAATAGCATGAGTACCGACTAAAATATGTATTTCTCCCTCTGCCAGCAGCTGTAAAGTATCTTTTTTATTTTTAGCTGACATACTGCCTGACAAAAATCCTACCCTTATGCCATGCTTGCTGAATTCCTGTGAAAGACCTTCATAATGCTGTTTAGCTAATAATTCCGTAGGAGCCATTAAAACTCCCTGAAAACCGCTTTTTACCGCCTTATATAATGCCGTTTCGGCCACAACCGTTTTCCCTGAGCCAACATCTCCCTGAACCAATCGGTTCATCACCTTTTCTG
>DKLE01000082.1:747-6739 GCA_002455605.1 Firmicutes bacterium UBA6648 | reverse complement strand
TGATTCCATGTCATCATTTATCTCTTGGATAACTTTTTTCTGAGCGTTGGTTAAAGCATAGGGAAGCATTTGAATGAACTCATATACATCTATATTCTTATGGAACACAATGCCTTTCTCTTCTGTAGTAATTCTGTTTTTTATGGATAAAAGCCCCATTTGTAAAAATAATAATTCATCAAATATCAATCTATATTTTGCTGCTTTTAAATGATTTTTATCCTGGGGGAAATGTATATTCGATAATGCATAGCCTAAATCACACAATTTATTTTTTTCAATTAATTCTTGAGTTAAGTGCTCATGTAACTGCTGATTCACCATTCCAACAGCTATTGCCTGCCATTTAAACATATCTGCCTGGGAAATCCCTGCAGTCAGCGGATAAATGGGTATAATTCCGCAGATATTCTCCTGTTCGTTTGTAAAAAATTCCGGATGAACCATTTTCGTTTTCCCATACTCAACAGCTGCTTTTCCGTAAAAGACATACTGCCTGTTCATTTCAAACTTATTTACCAGAAACTGGGCATTAAAAAATATCACTTCCATTGCCCCGCTTTCGTCTGTGATAAGAAGCCTTAATATTTGTTTTTTTCCATACCCGCCTTTAATCTTGCTGTTGACTGTTCCGGCAGTTAAAGCAAGAGAGCCGTTCTCCAGCTCCCTTATTTTTTTAATTTGTCTTCTATCCTGATAATCTCTGGGATAATAATACAAAAAATCTTCAATTTTGCAGATGCCTATTCTTCTCAGAGCTTCTGCTTTTTTTGGTCCGATACCTTTTATGGCAATGACTTCATCGTTAAGATTCATCTCTCAATACCTCTCCTAACTTCAATATTTCTTCTGGCAATATTTTTAGAAATCATCCCTGTAACAACGATTGCTACACTATTTGGTTCTACAGACGTAAATTCATATATTTTATCATGTATATCTTTTATTAAAGTATTTGTAACCATACCTATACTTGTCCCGAATTTAACTACAATGTAAAGCTTTACATCAAGCCCTTTTTCTCCCATAACTATATCCATGTTGCTTATATCATCGGTTACACCGATTTTAGCTGCAAACGTAGTGGCTTTATTCTTATAATTAGAAATCAGGACTTTGCCGTTAAACTGAGCTACTATTTCTGTGACTATTTTAGCAAAAACGGCTTTCTCTAAAATAATGCTGCCATGTTCATTTTCATTTCTGTACAGCAACTTTCATTCCTCCTATGGGTTTATAAACAGGTTTTAACCATATAATGTTATTTTATCACATCCCGGAATTAAAGAAAACAAAGAACGTTTACATTTTCTTTGCACTTATTCCTTTATTTGCGCATACAATATATGGGGTGTAAGATAATGGGAAACAAACAATATGGCTGCAACAAGCCAACAAAATACAATAAATGCTGCAAAAAAGGCGATTCCAAAAATTTAGCTTTCATTATGATTGTTTTTGGCCTTGTTTCAGTTTGCGCTTTTTTTCTTCCTCTTAAAGCTTGGATACTTCTTCTGGGCGGCCTCCTTATTTATTGTGGCTTTAAATTAAGATAAATAAACAAGCTACATAAAAAAAGACCTGCTTTAGCAGGTCTAATTTATTTTTTGAATAATTAGATGGCACGGTTTATTTTGTTTGATCTGATGCATCTTGTGCATACGTTAGCTCTTCTAACAGTTCCGTTATCATTAATTCTTACTGTCTGAATGTTAGCATTCCACTTTCTTCTTGTATGTCTGTTTGAATGAGATACATTGTTTCCAGAAACCTGACCTTTACCACAAACTTCACATTTTCTTGACATCTTGCCGCACCTCCTTTAAATATCTTAAGCAATTAAGCATTTTTTCGATTATTTCGAACGAACTCGAACAAACGATATTATAGCACAAATTATTCAACCTGTACAATACTTTTTTTACATTTTTCGTAAATTATTTATTCTGCCAACACAATATGCCCTGATTTTCTGGTTAAATTCAATATCTATGAAGCGTTGATTCCTGCTTCCTCTGAAGTTTAGAACCAAATCCTTCTCAGTCAGAATAAATTTTCCATCTATCAGATAGTCCGTCAGCAGCAGCAACTCGTGGATGGATGAATTATCTTGTGCCATAACTTTTAATTCTTCAAAAGTATAACCCGAAAATATCACAATATCAAGATTTCTTTTTTGATTTCACGAACCATGATTAAAAATTCTTCCGGTTGACACATGGGCGGGACATTACAATATCTCTTGTTAATATTTTTCTAAAATTTTTGTTAAAAGTTTTCCATCGATGTTTCCACCTGATAAAACAAGAGCAATGTTTTTCCCGCCAATTCGTTCTCTGTGCTCCATAATTGCCGCTACAGTTGTACAACTTCCTGCTTCCACAATATATTTTTCTTCTTTAGCCATAAAACTAACAGCTTTAGCTATAGACTCTTCTGTAACAATAAGGAAATCATCAACGTAATCTTTCGCTAGTTCATAGCTTAATTTTCCAACTCCACCAACCAAGGAATCGCATATTGATTCTTTGCTAGGATATTCTTCATAGAAAGTATTGTCTTTGTAAGAATCTATCATAGCAGGACACGCTTCTGTCTGAACACCAATTATATGAATGTTTGGGTTTATTGACTTTGCAGCAACTGCAATCCCAGTAATCAGACCTCCGCCCCCAATTGGAACTACTATTGTATCAATATCTTGATTTTGCTCAAGTATTTCAATGGCAACTGTTCCTTGGCCGCCATAAATTTTGGGATCACTATAATATGCATCAATGAAAGTCAGACCGTTCTTCTCAATATAAGCCATTCCCAGTGAGTGAGCTTCATCATAATTTTTCCCCATAAGCATTACATCTGCGCCAAAGTATTTAATCTTATCTATTTTACTTTTAGGAGTGTTTTCAGGTACAATAACCTTTGCATTCTTTATGCCAAGAATCGAAGCAGCGTAACTTACAGAACTACCATGATTTCCAGAAGAAATGGTTGCAATTCCACACCCTTTTTCTTTTTCAGTTAAAGTCATCATTTTATTTAAAGCACCACGGATTTTAAAGCTTTTCGCTCTTTGAAAAGACTCTAGTTTAAAGAAATATTTTTTATTTTGATCTCCCAAATAATAGGACTCTTCTAAGGGTGTTTTACGTATATAGTTTTTGATGCGTTCATAGGCATTTTTTACTTCTTCATAATTAAAACTCATAATATCATTCCTCCTCTTAAAGTTTTGATTTCGAACCTAGTTTATTTTTTTCTGCAACTCGTAGTGCTAGTTCAGCAGTCGCAATATCTAAAATGGCCATGCCGGTTGCATCAAATATGGTTATTTGTTCATCATTTGTTCGCCCATTCACTTTATTCAATATCAAATCACCTAATTCGCCTATTATATTTTCTTCACTGATCACGCCCTGTTTAAGCGGTATTTCTATTTCACCAGCTTCCTTGCAATGTTTCATGTCGTCTACAAAGATTACTGCTGATGATAGGATGTCTGATTCTATTTCTTGCTTTCCTTCCATATCTGAACCTATACAAGAAATATGAGTACCTTTTTGAACCCAATCCTTTTTTATGATGGGCTTTCTTGATGGAGTTACGGTTATGATGACATCACTCTCTTTCACTGCCTCTTCTATATTTTCTGTGGCTTTAAAAGTGATATCCTTTGCAATAATATGAAATTCATCTTGAAGTCTCTTCTGAATACCATTTACAAATTGTTCCGCTTCAGATAGACTTAATGCAGCCACCTGTACCTTTTTTATATTAGGTAGTATAGTCAAAGCTGCAGAAATTTGAAAAGCTGACTGATTCCCTGCTCCCACGACCAATAGATTCTCTGAATTTTTTCTAGCCAGATATTTTGCTCCCAGTGCCCCCGCTGCCCCGGTTCTAACTCCTGTTATATAAACACTATCTGTGATTCCCATAGGCATACCTGTTTCGGCATTAAACACGGCAATCATTCCAAATAAGGTTGGAAGGTCCTTTTCTGCATTTGCACCAAACCATGATACGGTTTTGTGTCCGTAAAGTTTCTTGCTTTTTAAATAGCCTGACTTAATGTCCAAATCTGCCTTTCCCGTCTCAAAATCGTAAAATACGGTAGGCCATACATCTGTCATTCCGTCACTTTTGGCTTTATACACAGATTCAACTACATCAATTACTTGATCCATCTTTAATATTTTTGATACATCCTCTTTGCTTAATACTGTAATTTCAACCATATTATTAACCTCCTTGAATTATTGAATAATCAATTAGCGAATGATTATTCCTAAAGAACAACAAAGCACCGACCCTCATCCCTCCTAAAAATAGGCCCTAACGGAATGAGAACCGGTGCTTTTAATAATCCTTACCCGGGGGCAAGAATAAGCATCATATTATTAATATAGTTTAATGGTATCATAGTATATTTTAAAAATCAATATAAAATGTTCTTGCTTTTTCTTATTGAATTTCATTCAAGCTTTTCATATCTAATATTCCAATTCCACTGCTTTACCGCTTATAAGAGACTGGGGCAAATCTACTATTCTTTGATTTCTACTTCCTCTGAAGGTTAAAGTTAAATCTTTTTCTTCCAATATGAATTCACCATCAACAAGAAGATCACAAATATTAAGCAGTTTATCTATATACTCATTTTCTTTCGCCATTTTAATTAGCTCTTCAAATGTATACCCACTATATACCATAATGTTTAGGCCTAATTGCCTTTTAATTTCCTCTGCAAGATGGTAAAATGCCTCTGCTTGACAAAATGGTTCTCCTCCTGAAAAAGTCACTCCAGAAAGAAGCGGATTGGCTTTTATTGCCTCTATCAATTTATTATTAGATACATAATAACCTGATTCAAAATCGTGTGTACCAGGATTGTGACAACCCTGACAGTTATGTGGACAGCCTTGGCAAAATATAGTAAATCTAAATCCTGGTCCATCTGTTATTGATTCTTTGACTACACCAGCTAGTTTTAATTCTTTCATTCTAAATTCTCCGTATAAGAGGCCTGAAAAAATTCAGGCCTCTAAAATTTTTGCTTTATTAACTTCTTGACGACGAATATTTATACACAAGAGCATTATGCATTGTATATAAAAGTTCATCATGCATTAGATTTATTCAACATCCATTGTATAACCACAATCATGCTTCACTCTTTCTTTTTCCTCCGAACGTTTTGCATTATTAAATCGATCCACAGTGCCCACAAGGTAGCCTGTAATTCGTCGGATTCTTTCAAAGCCTGTATCTCCATCATCTTCTTGCCTGTGGCACAACGGGCATTCATTATCTATGATACCTGTATAACCGCAAACCGGATCTCTGTCAACCGGATGATTAATGGAACCATATCCGATACCGCTTTCCTTCATGCATCTTACAATTTTTTCAAAGGCGTCTAAGTTTTTGCAAGGATCGCCGTCTAGTTCAACATAGGATATATGTCCTCCGTTTGTAAGAGAATGATAAGGAGCCTCTAATCTAATTTTATCAAAAGCAGAAATATTATGATAAACCGGAATATGGAAAGAATTTGTATAATAATCCCGGTCCGTTACGCCTTCAATAATCCCATATCTTTCTTTATCCATTCGTACAAAACGCCCTGATAGGCCTTCAGCCGGTGTAGCAATTAATGAATAATTAAACCTGGTCTTCTTCGTCTCTTCATCCATTCTTTTTCTCATATAGCCAATAATGTTTAATCCAAGATTCTGTGCTTCTATGGTTTCTCCGTGGTGGCTTCCGATTAATGCTTTCAAGCATTCTGCAAGTCCGATAAATCCAACAGTCAGTGTTCCGTGCTTCAATACTTCACCGACACTGTCATTGGGTTTTAATTTTTCAGAGTCCAGCCATATCCCCTGCCCCATTAAAAACGGATAGTTTTTAACCTTTTTAGAAGCCTGAATATGATATCTTTCCATGAGCTGCTCAATCACAAGCTGTAATTTTCGTTCGAGATCTTCAA
>DKLE01000082.1:0-605 GCA_002455605.1 Firmicutes bacterium UBA6648 | reverse complement strand
ATTTTCGTTCGAGATCTTCAAAGAAAATGTCCACGTTACCATTTGCTTTTATTGCCATTCTAGGCAAATTAATAGAGGTAAAGCTTAAATTGCCTCTTCCTCCCACTATTTCTCTGGTTGGATCATAAGCATTGCCGATAACTCTCGTACGACAGCCCATATAAGCTACTTCCGTATTGGAATCGTTGGGCTGATAATACTGTAAATTAAACGGTGCATCGATAAAGGAGAAATTAGGGAAAAGTCTTTTGGCCGAAACCCTGCACGCCAGTTTAAATAAGTCATAATTAGGGTCTCCCGGATTATAGTTAATCCCTTCCTTCACCTTAAATATATGTATTGGGAAAATTGCTGTCTCACCGTTTCCTAAACCTGCTTCTGTAGCAAGCAAAATATTTTCAATAACCAGACGTCCTTCCGGAGTTGTATCTGTGCCATAATTGATTGAACTGAAAGGAATCTGAGCTCCTGCCCGGGAATGCATGGTGTTTAAATTGTGAACAAAAGCTTCCATGGCTTGATAAGTAGCTCTTTTTATTTCCTGATCCGCATACTTTTTGGCTCTTTCCTGAAGCTTTTCCACCTCTTCTTCATTAATTTTTCCT
>DKLE01000161.1 GCA_002455605.1 Firmicutes bacterium UBA6648 | reverse complement strand
ACATTTTCTGGCTGCAGCTGCACTCCCAATCAATTTTTTTAGCTTTCCGTCCTTCCGTATCAAATAAAGGCTCTCTCTCATTTAATTTGGTTAATATGCTGGAAACCGAGGCCGTTTCCGGCTCATTTACAGAGAATTCCTGAAAATAGCTTTCTGCCTGCAGAGGGTCATATCTTTTTATCTTTACTTTTATCTCCACCCTATCGAACCTCCTTAAAAGTGATATCTATAGTCTCATCGCTATAATAAGAAGCCACAGTGATTTTTTTGAAATGTTCGTCATCTCTCTTTGGATAGTCCCTTCTAATATGGGCTCCTCTTGTTTCTTTTCTCTCCAAGGCACTTAGCAGCAATGCTTTTCCCATAAATAACATATTTTCAACCATAAGAGGTTCTGTTTCTGCCAGCACCCCTTCGCCCATATTTTTTGACTTCGCCATTAAAACATTTAATCTCCTGATTCCGTCCGTCAGCTGCTCTTCACTGCGCTCGATACCCATAGAGTCATGCATAACAGATCTAAGGTCCTTTAATACCTCCCTTGGAGATATATGTCCAATCGTATAGGATGCTATAGCCACTTCTGTTTTTATAATTTCATTCTCAGCGCAGACCAGCCTTCGCTTTATCTTTTCAGCCTCGTTATTCTCGCCGCTTAATCCTTCTGAATTCCCGTAAGCCACTGCACTCTGGGCCGCAGCCATTCCCCCATATATGGCACCTAAAGTGGAGTTCCCTCCTAATCTATTTGCTCCATGATATTGGCAGGCACATTCCCCTGCCGCATATAATCCCTCCATGGAGCTTTGATGTCCTTTATCCACATAAATTCCCCCCATAAAGTAATGGATTCCCGGATAAACCGGAATATATTCTTTGGCAGGATCCAGGTTTAAATAAACTTGGCATAACTGGTAAACCTCTTTCAAGACTGTCTTTTTCTCTTTTTCAGTCAGAAATGAAATATCCAGATATACCTGATTCTTTTGTGAAATTCCAAGCTTCAGTTTATTGCACACTTGATAAATACTTTTGGAAACAATATCTCTGGGCATTAAATTTCCTTGTTCCGGAAACCATTCCTCCATAAAATACCATTTCTCTTTTCCTCTATAGGTAAACAGCCTGCCTCCTTCTCCTCTGGCCGCTTCAGAAATTAGCATGCGCTTTCCGTTTACCTCCACAGTAGTCGGATGGTATTGTATCATCTCACAATTAGCCAATTTAACTCCCTGTCGAAATGCAACTGCGGTGGCACTTCCATTTGAAAGCAGCGATCCGGTCGTATTTCCGAAGATACCGTTCAACCCCCCGGTTGCTAAGATTAAAGCATCTCCGGTGATAGCGGTGAGCTTTCCCGTGATATTGTCTTGAAACACGCCCCCTATGCAGATCCCTTCGTCCACGATCAGAGAGACCAGCTTATAATTTTCTTTTACTGTAATATTTCCCTTAGCTGCAAGCCTTCGAACCTCCTGGGATAATCCGCACATGATTTGTTTTCCAATTCCGGACTTTGAAAAAGCTGTGCGCATCTTTTTCTGACCGCCAAAATATCGGAGATTCACATTGCCCTTGTCATCTCTGGAAAAAATTACCCCTAACTGGCTTAGCTTTTTTATAATCTTTGGTGCCGCATCGGTCATGTCTTTCACGGCATCCGAATTTGCCAGGCCACATCCTGACTTAATCGTATCTTCATAGTGCTGCAGTGGTGAATCTTCTTGTCCTTTTGTGTTTAACGCAGCATTGATTCCCCCTGCGGCCATAACGGATTGAGAGCGTTCTGGAGGATTCTGGCATAAAAGTATCACCTTTGCCCCCAGCTCCGCTGCAGTTATAGAAGCAGAGAGTCCTGCCAGTCCATTTCCCACAACAATAATGTCAGCCATTCTTGCGCCCCCTATCCTAAAAAGTATTGATATAGTCCATAAAAAGCTACTGATTCTACGATAAAAAATATCATATATGCCAGATTTCTTTGATTTTTCATTTCTTCTTGAGAAGTAATAACCCCTAAGGTAATCGCTGCTTTTGGCAGACTTAGAACAATATGAGCCCCTACCACCAATGCCATAGTAAATTCCGTTATAAACCTGCCGAAGGTGGGCTCTCTAAAAATATATATTCCTACTTCGTTTACATATCCATACGCTGCCATATGACGGTAAATTAATATAGCGGAGATAATTCCCAGTATTCGTTGTGCATGGGTCCCCGCATTTTTTTTTAAATAAGCCGTGTGTTTCCGTTTTCCATCAGCGAAGATAACCAGCATCATACTTAAAATTCCATGCAGGATCACACATACCAGCAGAGCATATCCCCAATATTTCCGCGTTGGAGAGTAGTCCAGATATCCAGCCAGAAACAGCCCCATGGTTATGCCATGAACAGTAAAAAAGAATACCGCTGCCACACCCAGTAATGAATTAATATATCGGATCATGTGCACGGCACCTCCTTATAAAACTGTTTTTCCCAGCCAAACTCCCAGTAAGCATACCAGAACGCTTCCTACAGCGTATACTGCGGCCAATCCAAACCGTCCTCCGATGATTAGGTTTACCGTTTCCAGTGAAAAGGACGAAAACGTAGTAAAGCCTCCTAGAACGCCAACCATAATAAACAGCTGCATGGGACTTCCCATGGACTCTTGCTTTGTAAAAAACTGAAAACACATACCGATGCAGAAAGCACCTATTATGTTTGCCAGAAAGGTTCCTATGGGAAATGCCCAACCGGGAACAATAGTTTTGCTTATCTGGCCTAATCCATATCTTAAAACAGCACCTATACACCCGCCGGCTCCAACTGCTAAAACATTCATCAACATCTTGTGGGTACAACCTCCATCCAATATCCATCGGGATCAGAAATAAAATAGATTCCTAGAGCCGGATTTTCGAAACAAATTACATCCATGGCTTTATGTTTTTGATAGGCCGCTTCATAATCATCCACTTTAAAGCCTATATGCATCTCATTATCTCCCAGATTATATGGCTCTTTCCTATCTCGGTACCAGGTAAGCTCCAAAAGCATGGCTTCCTGCTTTCCCTGTGAGTTGTCTGCTCCTAAAAATACAATGATAAAGGATCCATCCTCTGCCTTAATTCTTCTGACTTCTTTGAGACCTAATGCTTCTTCATAAAATTTCATTGATTTATCCAAATCAAAAACAGTTATACACGAATGATAAGCTGTAAGTTTCATATATAAACCCTCCATTTTCATTTAATTATATATTTTACCACCTATTTAACCAAACTTAAACCGCGAAACATAAAATTACTTGTCACACTTGCTTGATAATGCTATTATGCTAATGGGTGGTATCCGGAAAAGAACCACACCTTTTTATCGGAGGACAAAAAAATGATATTACAAATGTTAAAGGGTAAAATCCACAAAGCTACGGTTACACAGGCAGAACTTAATTATATGGGCAGTATCACCATCGATAAGGCATTAATGGATGCTTCCGGTATAATCGAAAATGAAAAAGTTCAGATCGTCAATAACAATAACGGAGCAAGATTAGAAACTTATGTCATACCGGGAGAACGGAATTCTGGTATTATTTGCTTAAACGGTGCTGCTGCAAGGCTGGTTCAGCCTGGAGACAAAATTATTATTATTTGTTATGCTTTAATGAATGAGGAAGAAGCCAAAGCATATAAGCCAAAAGTCGTCTTTGTAAACGAGGATAACAGCATTAACAAAATTACAAATTACGAATATAACGATTAGTTTAAATGCCACGCAATGCGTGGCATTTTTAACCACGTTTAAACTTTCTGCTGCTACAAATAATAGAGCTATGGAAAGTAAATTTGCAAGAGTAAAACTAAATTTTAACAACAGAAGAGCATTCCCTGCCAGCGAAGCTTTCATTGCAGTAATTATCTTTGCAGTGGGCTTTATGGGTTATGGCATTATCGAAATCCTATTCCGAGGATATACACACTGGTCCATGCTTTTAACCGGAGGTGCCTGTCTCCTGACTCTTTATTATTTAAATCTGCAATATAAAAATGCCCCCCTGGTATTCAAGGCCTTAGGGGGGGCTATTGTTATTACTGTTTATGAACTTGCTGTGGGCATAATAGTCAATTTGTTATTTCACTTTAATGTATGGGATTATTCTGCCCTTCCAATGCATTTTCTGGGCCAGATATGCCCATTATTTACTTTTTTATGGTTTCTTCTATGCTTAGCTTTATTAACTATTTCCAGCATTCTGTATCGTACAAACCGATACTAGAGGCCTTAAAAGCAGGCTCTTTGCCCTGCTTTTTTTGATGCTGATAATCTTTAAGGGCATTGATTGCAATTTTTCCAAGAAGCAAAATAGCAACGATATTGACAGTTGCCATTAATGCCATCAGAACATCTGCTAAATCCCAGGCAGTTGACATGGAAACCTGTGCTCCTGCAAAAACCATCAGTACAGCAAGGCTTCGAAAGATTTGCAATACAATTGGACTTTCACTGATAAATTTTATATTAGCCTCTGCATAAAAATAGTTTCCTATAACTGAAGTGAAGGCAAATAAGCAAATAGCAATTGTAACGATGTGAATACCTATTTCACCGAAATGAGCGGCAATTGACTGCTGTACCAAAGGAATTCAAGTTAATTCT
>DKLE01000047.1:705-2630 GCA_002455605.1 Firmicutes bacterium UBA6648 | reverse complement strand
CCATTGATCAGGGTACTGCTATCATTGCAGAATATGTAGAAGAGCTGAAAAAAGAAGGGAAAGCACAGCTTTCCGGTGAAAAGGTGTTTAAGTTATATGATACGTATGGCTTTCCCCTTGAATTAACACAAGAAATTTTAGCAGAAAATGATTGTACAGCAGATATAGATGGATTTAACAAAAACATGCTTCATCAAAAAGAAACGGCTCGCGCTGCAAGAAAATCAGTAGATGACGATGGCTGGGCTGAGGAAAATCTGGATTTTACTTCTAACAGCACGACTGAGTTTACCGGTTATGAAAAAACGGCAGATGAGGGCACAGTAAAAGGTATTTTCTGTAATAAAAATGTTGTAGAAACTGTTAAAGTGGGCGATGATGCAAGAATTATATTGGATAAAACACCGTTTTATGCAGAAAGCGGAGGACAGATTTATGATCATGGTATCGTATGCAACGACGATTTTACTGCTGAAGTTGTGGAAGTTGCAAAACTCCGCGGAAACTTTGCCCATAAATTAAAAATTGTAAAAGGCGAATTGAAGGTGGGGGAAAAATTAACCTTATTAGTTGATGTACCGTTAAGAAATCATATATCCAGAAACCACACCGCTACCCATTTGCTTCAGCAGGCACTGAAAGAAGTTATAGGCAACCATATTCAGCAGGCTGGCTCCAGTGTAAATGCAGACGGTCTTCGCTTTGATTTTAACCACTATGAAGGGTTGAGCAGAGAGCAGCTGATTGCCGTAGAAAGGATCGTAAACGATAAGATTATGAGATTCTTGCCTGTTACGGCGGAAGAAATGTCTATGCAGGAAGCCGCTCAGTCAGGAGCTACTGCATTGTTTGGTGAAAAATATGGGGATACGGTCAGAGTAGTTTCCATAGGAGAATACAGCAAAGAGCTTTGCGGTGGTACCCATGTTGCCAACTCAGGATTGATTGGTGCCTTTAAAATTACCGGTGAATCGGGCGTCGCTGCCGGCGTCAGAAGAATAGAAGCTATTACTGGATTAGGCATTGCACATAAACTAAGAGAAACCGAAGCTATTATTGATCAAGCCTCTGATATATTAAAAACAAATCATGCTGGTCTGATTGCCAAGCTCTCTAGTATGACGGAAGAAATGAAGACATTAAAGAAAGATATAGAGGATCTAAAGAAAACCGCTATCAGTTCTTCACTGGATTCCATTTTAAATGAAGCAAAGTCTATTGGAGAAGTAAAACTATTAACTAAAGCCTTTACGGACTATGATATTAATGATTTGCGTCAGATTTCGGATGACATAAAAAAATCTAATAAAGGCTATATATTAGTATTTGCCGCTCAAAACGGCGACAAAGTAACCTTTATGGTATCCATTACCGATGATCTCCTGGAAAAAGGCTATCATGCAGGAAATATGATCAAACAGATTGCGGCAGCTGCCGGCGGCGGCGGCGGCGGCAAAGCGGACATGGCTCAAGCTGGTGCCAAGGATCCATCAAAGATTCAGGACGCATTTAAGGTTGCAGAATCTCTTATAAAATAAAAAATTAGTAAAAAATGAACAATTTCTATCAATTTTCATAATAATTTTGTGTAAATATTACAACAATATTAAATATATAAATTAGGGTTGTTTTAATTATGGAAATATGTGTATAATAATATAAAAGGAAGAAGGTGAGTAGGATTGGATAGAAACACAATTATGTTTAACAGCTTAGAAAAAGGCGACCAAAAAACAACAGAAGATATTTTAAAGACCGTTTATGATGCTTTAGATGAAAAGGGTTATAATGCAATCGACCAGATGGTGGGTTATATTCTTTCAGGAGATCCTTCCTACATAACTGGGCATAACAACGCTAGAAATATCATTAGACACATTGAAAGAGATGACTTAGTAGAAGAATTATTACGAGCATTTCTAAAG
>DKLE01000047.1:0-576 GCA_002455605.1 Firmicutes bacterium UBA6648 | reverse complement strand
GAAATAACACAATCAGACGAGGGGCGGACATTTGTCCGCCTTATTTTTTGATTAAAAGGACGACATTTAACAATTGATGAGGACTAAATAAGAGGAAAGGAAACTGATACATGAGAAAACTTGCACTTGATGTTGGTGATAAAACAATAGGCGTCGCTGTCAGTGACGAATTACTTCTTACTGCCAATGGAGTTACTACAATAGAGCGTGTAGGAATCCGGAAGGATGCTGGAAGGGTTATGGATTATATTCGAGAATATGATTGTGATACCGTAGTAATCGGCTTGCCTAAAAAATTGGATGGAACGGACAGTATTCAGACAGAAAAGGTCTATGAATTTAGAACAATGCTTGAAAATAAATTAAAAAGCTCCGGAATGTCGGATATTTCTCTGGTTTTTCAAGATGAACGCCTTACCACAGTCATGGCAGAAAGAATACTCATTGAAGCCGATGTGAGCCGCAAGAAAAGAAAAGGTGTTATCGATAAGCAGGCTGCTATTTTAATATTGCAGGGCTATTTGGATAAATTGGCTTTTCAGAAAAAACAGCAGGAATAGAATAAAAAGCTAGAAT
>DKLE01000210.1:1192-2790 GCA_002455605.1 Firmicutes bacterium UBA6648 | reverse complement strand
TCTCGCTTCATCTTTTTCCATGGAAGCCAGCCGCTCTTCTTTCAGCTTTCCTTCATTTACAAGCAGATTAATTTCCTCAATGCTTTTAACCAGTTTATTCCGGGCTTCATTGTTCAAAGCTTCTAAAGCCTCACTTTTTGTTCTGCTTTCCGCTAGTTCTCTGTCTAATTGGACCCGCTCTTCCTTTAGGTTATCTATGCTTTCCGCCAGTTCGGTAATATCATCCTTCAGATATTCATTTTTTAATTCCAGATTTTCAATATTTTTTAAGGTTATGTTTATTTCAAGCTCTTTATACCTGTCCCGAAGAGTCAGATATTCAGCTGCTTTTTCACTGTCTTCCTTCAGTCCTTCAATTCGTCCTTCAATTTCACCCACAATGTCATTTACTCGATCAAGGTTAGAATTAGCTGCTTCCAGCTTTCTCTCGGCTTCTGCTTTTTTACTTCTATACTTGACAATTCCCGCCGCTTCTTCGAAAATTTCTCTTCTGCTCTCTGTTTTGCTGCTTACAATGTCAGCAATTTTACCTTGTCCAATTAAAGAATATCCGTCAACACCAATACCAGTATCCATGATCAGTTCACGAATGTCCTTCAGCCTGCATTGATTATTGTTGATATAATATTCACTTTCACCCGATCGAAAAACTCTTCTGGTAATCGCTACTTCACTGTAGTCAATAGGCAAAATCCCGGTAGAATTGTCGATCACCAGGACTACCTCTGCCATGCCTCTGGACTTTCGGTTGGCTGTCCCCGCGAAAATAACATCCTCCATCTTGCCGCCTCTTAAGGTTTTTGGACTCTGTTCGCCAAGCACCCAGCGAAGGGCATCACTGATATTACTTTTACCGCTGCCGTTGGGTCCGACAATACAAGTAATGCCATGATTAAACTCGATGGAAACCGGCTCGGCAAACGACTTGAAGCCATGCATATCTATTCTTTTAAAATACATTTGTCTCCACCACTTTCTAAAGCATATCTGGCAGCATTTTGTTCTGCCTCCTTTTTACTTTTTCCCACTCCTTCTCCCAGCTGCTTCCCCTCTACAAACAGAGAAACATAAAAGGTTTTGTTATGATCCGGACCGGCTTCTTTATCTACCCGATACAGAATCTTCACATCACCTTTCGTCTGTAAGCTTTCTTGGAGTTCTGTTTTATAATCCTTAGTAAGTTTCCCCGACACTGCAGCATCTATAGTTTCTTTAAAAGTTCTCAGGACAAATTTTTTTGCCTCTTCAAAGCCGCCATCCAAAAAAATAGCTGCCATAACCGCTTCCATGGCATCCGCGAGAATGGATTCCCTATCTCTGCCTCCCATATGTTCTTCGCCTTTACCCATCTTCAAGAACTTTCCAATGTCCAGCTTTCTCCCTTGATCTGCCAAGGATTTTTCACATACAATAGAAGCCCTGAGTTTTGTTAATTTTCCTTCGGTTACATTGCTGAGATTTTTGAACAGCTCCTCGCTGATAATGGCATCAAAAAAAGCATCTCCTAAAAACTCTAACCGCTCATTATCCTTTCCGCATCTTTCATTTTTTTCCTGCACAAAGGAACTGTGAGTTAAAGCTTTTTCCAGGTACTCAGT
>DKLE01000210.1:0-1138 GCA_002455605.1 Firmicutes bacterium UBA6648 | reverse complement strand
CAGTATTCTTAAATTCATATTTAATATTTTTTTGAAATTCAAGATTATTCACTTATTTTAATCTCCTCAAGTTCCAATACAGAATCTAATATTGTCTGAACAACATTTTGTTCAGCATAAGGAATTCCCTTTAAAATAGTATTTTTAACAGCATTAGCGTTAGATGATCCATGCATTTTAACAATAGGACCTTTTACTCCTAAAATCGGAGCCCCGCCGTACTCAGAATAATCAAATTCACTTTTTAAGCCTTTAAGCTTGTCATACAAAAGGGCAGAGCCCAGCTTTGCTTTAAATCCGGATGTGAGTTTTTGTTTTAACTGTTTTAAAAGAGTAAGCGCCAATCCTTCCGTTAATTTCAGAATTACATTTCCCACAAAACCATCACAGACGATTACATCACTGGCTCCGAAAGGAACATCTCTGGCTTCCACATTGCCTATAAAGTTCAGCTTACTTTTGCCCAGCAGCTCGTGGGCGGCTTTCGTAACAGTAGTTCCCTTGGTTTCTTCTGCTCCGATATTTACCAAGCCTACCTTTGGGTTCTTCCTTCCCAGTACCTTCTCCATATAAATGCTGCCCATTGTGGCAAACTCTAACAGATTGTCCGGCTTACATTCTGAATTTGCTCCGGCATCTACCAATAAGGATGCCTGTCCGCCAAGTATAGGGTATATGCTGGCCATCGCTGGTCTGTCTATACCCTGTATTCTGCCCAATATAAATAACCCCCCTGCCATTAGTGCTCCAGAGTTTCCTGCGGAAATAAATAAATCGCCCTTTCCTTCCTTTACCATAGTAATACCCTTAACCATGGAGGATTCTTTTTTGGTTCGAACCGCCTTTACCGGTGCATCACAATTGCCTATGACATCACTGGCATGTTCGATCATAATCTGTTTTTTATCATATTTATATTTCTTCAGTTCTGCAGAAATTTTCTTTTCATCACCTATAATTATAATAGTATGGGTTATTTCTTTTATGGCCTCCACTGCACCCTTCACAATTTCCTCAGGTGCGTTATCGCCGCCCATCCCATCTAAGACTATTCTCATTTTCTATCTCCTCCGTTCATACGGTTTTTTTGATACGTCAAAACAACTACTTCCATTACTTTCCAATCCACATAATGAAG
>DKLE01000290.1 GCA_002455605.1 Firmicutes bacterium UBA6648 | reverse complement strand
AATCCCAAATACAAAAGTAGGTGTGGATATTCCATTTGATACAATCCGAACCGATTATGACGCAGTTCTCTTAGGTATCGGTGCTTGGGTTTCAACAGGTGTCGGCTGCAAAGGAGAAGAGCTTCCGGGTGTTATTGGCGGTATTGATTTCTTAAGAAAAGTGGTAAGAAATGAAGAAATCAAAATGGGAGACAGTGTAGCAATCGTGGGAGGCGGTAATACGGCCATGGATGCATGCAGAACGGCTGTAAGATTGGGTGCCAAAAAGGTTTACAACATATACAGAAGAACAAAGGATGAAATGCCGGCTGACCAAATCGAAATCATTGAAGGAGAAGAAGAGGGCGTAATTTTTAAGAACCTAACTAATCCAATTGAATTCATAGCCGGAGAAGACGGAAGAGTAAAACAGGTGGTACTCCAGGTCATGGAGCTTGGAGAACCAGATGCATCAGGCAGACGGGCTCCGAAGCCAATAGAAGGAAAAACAGAAACCCTTGATATTGATACGGCTATTTTGGCTATCGGCCAGGCTGTAGATGCGAATCCGTTTAATATGGATAAAACAAGAAAGAACGCTATTGCTTATGACAGAGATACTTTCATGACAAGCATGGAAGGAGTATTTGCCGGAGGTGACTGCGGTAATGATAAGATCTCTATTGCAATTGAGGCTATTGCAGATGCTAAAAAAGCAACAGCTGTAATTGATGCATATTTAAACGGTGAGTCTGTTAAATATGTGAGACCATATGTAGTGGAAAGAGACGATATCAATGAACAGACCTTTGAAGACAGAGAACGGCTTTGCAGACCGACTATGGAGCAGCTGGAAGCAGATGAAAGGAAAGATAACTTTACGGAGGTAGTTTTCGGTTATGATGAAGAACAGGCTATTGCTGATGCTTCAAGATGCCTGGAATGCGGATGCCACGATTATTTCGAATGTAAATTAATTGAATTCGCTAACGAATACAACGTTCATCCGGACAGATTTGCGGGAGATAAGAACAAAATTGAATTTAAGGATGAACACCCATTTATTTTACGAGATCCCAACAAGTGTATTCTTTGCGGCCTGTGCGTAAGAGTCTGTGATGAAGTGATGGGAATCGGTGCATTGGGCCTTGTTCACAGAGGATTCGATACGGTGGTTAAACCGACGCTTGAAAAGCCTTTGATAGAATCCGGATGCGTATCCTGCGGTCAGTGTGTCAATGTTTGTCCGACAGGAGCTTTGCAGGAAAGAACCACAATTACGAAGGCGGTTCCTTTGAACACAGAATGCACAGAAACGACTTGTGCTTATTGTTCCGTTGGATGTACCTTGAACTTTGAGACCTATGGAGAGCTGTTAGTGAAAGCTAATCCGTCCAAAGACGGTATTGTTAATGAAGGCTTGGCCTGCGGTAAGGGAAAATGGGGTTTTGACTGTACAATGCTGGAAGGTAAGCTGCTTGAACCGATGATTAAAGAAGGGGAAGGCTTTGTGGAAACCGACTATCATGAAGCAGTAGTTTTAATAGCTAAAAAGACTCAGGCCATTGCTGCGAGATATGGTAAAGATGCAGTTGCTGTTGCCATTTCGGACAGATATACCAACGAAGAAGCCTATGCCATAAAGAAAATGGCTAAGGTTATGGGAGCTAAGACTCTTTGCTTTAACAACAGGGCAAGTGGTATTGCACCGGTAATCGGTCATGATGCATCACCGAATACTATTAATGAATTGCTTTCAACAGAGGTAATTTTAGTAGTAGGTTTTGATACGGTATTAAATCCGGTAATTCAGCTGAAGATCCGACAAGCTGCTAAAAATGGTGCTAAGGTTGTTTTAATCAACCCATCTGAGCATAAACAGCACGGATTTGATTTTGCTGAAAAGGTTATTTATACAGAAAATAACACAGATATTCTAAAGGGGATAGCTAAAGCTCTTCTGGACATGGGCAAGATCTCAAAGGCAGAAGGCTTTGATGCTTTTGCGAAAGATCTAAAGGATGTAAAGGTCTCTGAAGAAGCGGCAGAAATTGCTGCACTTTACGGTAAAGCAAAGAAGGCTATGATCCTTTTCCAGCAAAATTTTGTTACAACAGAAGCAGCTACGTTAATAGCTGACATTGCATTGCTTTCCGGCCATATCGGTGCACCTAGAGACGGAATACTTCAAGTGAAGGCCAAGAACAATTCTCAAGGTATTATCGATCTTGGGATTAAAGCAGGAGCAGAGGCACTTGACGGTGTAAAAGCCTTATTGATCTTCGGAGAGGATCCGGATGTAGATTTCAGTGGGCTGGAATTCCTAATGGTCAGCGACATTTACATGACTGCGGCGGCAGCGAAAGCAGATGTAATTATTCCGGCTACAGGCTTTACAAGTGTTGATGGAACTTTCACCAATACGGAAAGAAGATTAATGCCGGTTGAAGCAACTATTTTTGAAGGAGTTGAATTAACAAATTGGGAAATCGCTGCAGAAATTGCGCACGTATATGAGGAAGACTTTGGCTTTGATGATATCTTTGATATTTCAGCTGAAATGGATGATATTTTGCCGAAATACAAATATGCTGAAGTAGGCGAGATCCTTGGAGGAACCCTGGAACCGGTTAATCCGAAGTTTGTGGTAGTATCTGCATCTTCCTTTGTACAGCCTCATCGATGCACGGATGATTTGATGAATATTATTGCGGCAAGATTACCGAAACCAGCAGAACATTAATTACTTTAACAATTAAAAAGCTTATTAAAAAAAGACTTTCTCACGAATTTGAGAAAGTCTTTTTATATAAGCAAATTTAGATTATATTTCGCTACAGATATCATAATTTACAAAAAAAATTCAACTATTTCTTAGATTAATATTACTTTTACTGAAGTTAGGCCGATGTAAGAATAGTGTACGTTGTTATTTATATGTTTGTGGAGAAGGGATTACGACAATGGGGATTTTAAGCATTACAGGAGTGAACGGAATGAATTTGCATAACAGCATTTCACGTATTGATAAGACCACGGCTAAAAAATTCAGAGAATATTATAATTCAGGCAGTTTGGATTTTGAAGCAATGAAAAATGGAGGGGATACCATTGAAATTTCCAAAGCAGGAAATATTTGCGCCAAAATGGAAAATTTACAGAAACAAATAAATGATAAAGATTTCAGTGGAATGAATGAAACGGAAATGTTTAGTTATATTGAAAATGCATATAATAGGGAGTTTCCCAATTTCAGGGCAAATGAGAGTTTGAATACGGAATTATATGAAAAGGCAGCTTTGCAACGAGATGAGCAGCTTAAAAAAGCGTTGAATATTCAAGACAGCAGTTCATTTGACAGTAAAATCATCCAAATATATAAAAAAATCAAGGGATATGAAGGGATGAACCCCCTTGAAATATTGGAGAAAATAAATGCTGATTATACGGATGACGGGACGCATTTAGGAAGAGCGAAAATCCTGTGTGAGAAAGTTAATACCGGGTTGATTACCAAGGAAGAAAACAAGACTGTCATTAAAAGCATGCAGTACGATATGGAGAGGCTTTATTGTAGAACTCATAATTTAGCAAGAATAGAGGATGGAGAACCGGAGCAATTTGGGGAATGGAAAGCCAGGTATTATGACGGAGAGTTTCTTTCTGAAAAAGCTGCTTTACCTCCACCCCAGGAAAGGCGAATCGAAATGCTTACCAGCTTTGGTGAATATTTAGTTGAAATTAAGCCGCTAATAGACGATTTTATGAAACTAACAGAAGGAAAGCAGGCAAATGATTTAACCCAGAGCAAAGATAAGGATGATGAGGAGGAAAAAGAAAAAACTATGGAAAAAGCAGATGCCGATCCCACAATGATAAAAGGCAGCGAAACGAAATAAGAATAAATAATACGCCTGAGAGGGCGTATTATTTTTT
>DKLE01000118.1 GCA_002455605.1 Firmicutes bacterium UBA6648 | reverse complement strand
AACGGATGTGAAAAAGTGTTCAATAAAAAGGAGCTTATTGCGGCAGGATTTATCGTTTTGGGCGCAGTATTTTCCATATACTTACTGGTTACTGGTCAAATAGCTATGTAAATGTTTCTCCTATAACAGCAAAAAAACTTTGGATGGGTAAAATAATACCTGTCCAAAGTTTTTTTGCTTTATCTTTTATAAATTTGAATTTAATGAAAGCAGATAAAGCTTAACACAAATATAGAGCTGCATATATAAGTCCTCATTAAGATTAGTAATTTCCTGTATCTTTTTTATCCGGTACCGGATGGTATTGGGATGCTGGTACAGCTCTTGGGCAGTCTTGGAATATTCGCCATTGTTTTGAATAAAAACAATTAAGGTATCCCATAAGTTGGATTTAAAATTTGTATCGTATTCTTTTATTTTGTGGATTAAATTTTTATAGTCATTCTTTAGGGTACATTCGTTGGCTAGGGGAGCAATCCATTTATATATGCCGATATCTTTGTAGTATGAAATATTTAAATGATTCATTTGAGCAAATTGGTTTGCTGAAATAGACATTTTAATAGCTATATGAAAATCACTATATGAATTCATTTGTTCACTGATACCTATGTAGAATAGCTGGGAATTAAGTTTAATAGAGTGCAAGAGATTAGTAAAAACGGAAGCTTCTGTCTGTGCTGAATCAGGGGCAGTATAGATGATAAACATTCCGGACTGATATTTAATGTAAGAATAATGTGTGGAAATAGCAGATGTATAGTTTTTATAAAAAAGCTCATAAAAATAAGAGGTAAATTCAATATTTGATTTTTCATCCTTTGGCGTAACATATGCCACGGTAACATTGGGAAAAAATAATGGATTAATTTCTTTGACAATATTTTGAATAAATTCGGGAGAACCGATAGTGTTGACTAACTTATCGATATTATTTTCATTGACAAGAAAATGCTGCTTTAATTTAAGAAAATTGTTGACGCATAAAATCAAATCCTCCATATACACATCTTTAAATGTAAAAATAGGGATTTGTTTCTCATAGGCATATTGTTTTATTTCCATAGGAATGTCATCAAAAAAAACGGTTTTTATGGCGATACCTGCTATTTGCCTGTTGATAACATTGCGCAGAGCAGGCACGATAGAATCTGGATCATTTACCGCAAAAAACAAAGAAGTCAGTATAAAATCACCCGGATTGAATACATGATAAGAGTTATTGACGCTTTCATATTCAAGGATAACCACATTGCTTAGCTGCTGATCCAGTCCATTTTCACCGGCTATCAGTTTAAAGTTTTGGAATAAAGGCATTTTTAAAAGTTCTCTGACTTGAATCAATCCAATCACCTCATGTTTGTAAGTTATAAATTTCTTTGTTCATTATAACATATATCTAAAGTTTCTTTATAATATAAGTTGTAAAAAGTGAAAATAGCCAAGATTTTTTTTGGAGATAAATATATAATTCAGTCATTGCAATACTTCTTGATTATTTATATAATTTAGTTAACAAGTATTGAGAATATTAAGAAAACATTATGAGGGACAAAAAGAGCAGGAATTTATGTATTTTGAAAATAAAATCCGAAAATGATTTGTAGATATTTAAGCATATAAAAAAATTAATATAAACGGAAGTGTCAACTTTATAGGAATTAAAGGGATTAAAAATTAATATTTTCATAAAATAAGAGCTGGCAAAATAGCAAGAAATAATACAAAATATTTGAGTTTTATATTCACACATGTATAAAAGAAATTATGTATGATGAGATTGTAGTTAAAAAACATGCGCATGTTTTAATAATGTTAAGACGTTAATTTTTAAGAGTTTTTCAATTTAAGGCTAGATTGAAAGGCATGATTACTAAAAATATTTTGTTAGGGAGGCTGCTTAATGGAAATTAATGTAAAAAGCGAAATCAGACCATTAAAGAAAGTATTATTGCATCGACCCGGTAAAGAATTAGAAAATTTAACTCCAGATACATTAGATAGATTATTATTTGATGATATCCCTTTTCTGGATATTGCGCAGGAAGAGCATGATGCTTTTGCACAAACTCTCCGAGATAATGGCGTTGAAGTCGTTTATTTGGAAGATTTGATGGCTGAAGTTTTGGAATTAAACGATGAAATAAGAGATCAGTTCTTATATCAATGGATCAAGGAAGCTGGCATCTGTACGGATAAGTACAAAGATAAAATCTATAACTTTATGATGAAATACAATGACAATAAAAAAGAAATGGTCTTAAAATCAATGGAAGGGATCGTTTTACAGGAATTAGGCCATATGAAAATGGATTCATTGGTTGACTTAATGAGTTCGCCTTCGACATTAATAGCAGATCCAATGCCAAATCTTTATTTTACAAGAGATCCTTTTGCTTGTATTGGAAATGGTGTGAGTATCAATAAAATGTATTCTCAGACGAGAAATAGAGAAACTATTTATGGAGAATATATTTTCAGATATCATCCGGACTATAAGGATAAAGTTCAAAAATATTATGATCGGTACGGCAAGTTCCATGTGGAAGGCGGGGATATTTTAAACCTGAATGATAAAGTACTGGCTGTAGGTATTTCCCAGAGAACAGAACCGGCTGCTGTTGAAATGTTGGCAAAAAATATCTTTGCAAGTGAAGAAGCAACTATTGATACTGTTCTTGCCTTTGATATTCCAAATACCAGAGCTTTTATGCATTTAGATACTGTTTTCACACAGATCGATGTTGACAAGTTCACTGTTCACCCAGGTATTTTAGGACCTTTGGTAGTATATGAAATAAAAAAAGGAGACAGCAAAGACGAAGTTGCAGTCAAGAAGGTTGAAGATACGTTAGAGACTATATTGGAAAGATATTTAGAGATAGATAAGGTTACTTTGATTAAGTGCGGAGGAGAAGATCGAATTGCATCGGAGAGAGAGCAGTGGAATGACGGATCCAATACTTTGTGCATTGCTCCCGGCAAAATTGTTACATATCAGAGAAATACAGTAACCAACAAGTTATTGAAGGAATATGGCGTTTCAGTTTTGGAAATTCCAAGTGCTGAATTGTCGAGAGGGCGAGGGGGTCCGCGCTGCATGAGCATGCCTCTGATAAGAGAATAGTTAATCTGTTTACAAAAATTAAATTTTTAAATAAAAAGGAGAAAAATCATGGCAGTTAATCTTAAAGGAAGAAGTTTTTTAACACTAATGGATTTTACACCAGAAGAAATCAGATATATGTTAGACCTTTCACACGACTTAAAGGCTAAAAAACGCGCAGGTATTCAGGGTGATACCTTAAAGGGAAAGAATATTGTACTGCTTTTTGAAAAAACATCCACAAGAACAAGATGTGCGTTTGAAGTTGCTTGCCTGGATGAAGGAGGCCGCGTTACATTTCTTGATTCCAACAGCTCACAGTTCGGCAAGAAAGAATCTGTTGAAGATTCTGCGAAGGTATTTGGCCGATTCTATGATGGTATTGAATACAGAGGATATGATCAGTCTTTAGTAGAAGATTTGGCTAAGTATGCAGGAATTCCGGTATGGAACGGGTTAACAGATATAGACCATCCTACACAGATTTTAGCAGACCTTTTAACAATTGAAGAACATATTGACAAACCTTTAAAGCGGGTTAAAGTGGTTTTCTGCGGTGATGTAAGAAACAACATGAGCTATGCTTGGATGTATGGCTGTGCGAAGATGGGTATGCATTATGTAGCATATGGTCCTCAGGTTTTATTAGATGAAATCGACAAGGATATTTTGGAAAGAGTAAATGAAGTGGCAGCGGAAACCGGTGCAAAGATTGAGCTTTGCAGCACACCGGATTGCTTAAAGGGAGCAGATGTTCTTTATACCGATGTATGGGCATCCATGGGTGAAGAGGAACAGATTCCGGAAAAGGTAAAATTATTGACACCTTACAAGGTAACAATGGAAATGGTAGAAGCTACAGGAAATGATGACGTAATCTTCTTGCATTGTCTGCCTTCCTTCCATGACTTTGAAACAAAGATGGCAAAAACACAGATGGATGCAGGCTATGATATCAGAGAAGTAACAGATGAAGTGTTCAGAAGCAAATACTCGAAGGTATTTGATGAAGCAGAAAATCGTATGCATACAATCAAGGCTGTTATGGTTGCTACTATAGGCAGACAAAACTAATATCCCTGAAGGAGGAATAAACTAATGAAGAGAATTGTAATTGCTCTTGGCGGTAATGCTTTAGGAGATACACCGGCAGAACAGCTAGAACGCGTAAAAATCACAGCAAAGACTGTAGCAAAGGTTGTAAAAGCAGGATATGAGGTTGTGGTTTGTCATGGAAACGGACCACAGGTTGGAATGATTAATTTAGCTTTTTCAAAGGCCAGTGAAGCCGGTCATGTTCCAAGCATGCCTTTTCCTGAGTGTACAGCAATGAGCCAGGGATATATCGGATATCATTTACAGCAGGCTATTGATCAGGCATTGATTGAAGCGGGAATTGATGATACCGTAGTTATTACTATGCTGACTCAAGTAATAGTAGACGAAAATGATCCTGCATTTAAGAATCCAACAAAGCCTATCGGAACATACTACGATGAAGCTACTGCAAAGAGGCTTATGGAAGAAACAGGAGATAAATATGTTGAAGATGCGGGCAGAGGCTGGAGAAGAGTTGTTGCATCACCGGTACCTGTAAGCATCTATGAAAGAATTTCATTAAACACATTGATTAATGCAAATCATGTTGTAATTGCCGGAGGCGGTGGCGGAATTCCGGTTGTTAAAGAACCAAATGGCTCCTATCACGGTGTTCCGGCTGTAGTAGATAAGGATTTGGCGGCTGAAAAGCTTGCGGAATTGGTTTCTGCGGATTCTTTGGTAATTTTAACTGCGGTAGATAAGGTTGCGATTAATTTCGGCAAGCCTAATCAGCAGCTTTTAGACAGAATGACTATAGAAGAGGCAGAGAAATACATCGAAGAAGGACATTTTGCACCGGGAAGTATGCTGCCTAAGGTAAAAGCTGCAATGCAGTTTGCTAAGAGCGGCGACAACAGAAAGGCTGTTATATGTTCACTTGAGAAAGCTGATGAAGCTCTTAATGGAACAACGGGAACTGAGATTGTTTTAAAGTGATATTAATGAAATACCCCGTCTGGACAATTGGAGCTGGACGGGGTATTTTGTGTATTGGGGGAAAAAGATTATGCAGCAAATGGCAGAATTTCAATCACAATATTGTTCAAATCTGGACATTAAAAGGATTTGCTCTTTTGATTACGAATTAATTGACGAAAGAACTCATGCTTTGTATCACCAGAGTCCTCGATTTCTTTATATAAAAAAGGGCAAGGCGAAATTTATGGTAGATACAGAATTATATGAGGTTGGTGAAAACTGTTTATTATCCATTCTTCCATGGGATTGTACAGAAGTAATCGAAGTGGAAGAGGCACTGCAATATGAAATAATAAAATACAATTATGAGGTTGTGGCGACTATGCTGCATTCCGTTGTTGTGGAAAGCTCAGAAGATATATCCGTATTAAAAAAACTGGAAATAACACCGGTAATTACATTAAATGAGAATATGAATAAAGAAGTTGATCTCATATTTTCCAAGATAAAGGAAGAGGTGGGCATCGAATCAATCATGCAGAAGGTAGAACATGAAAGCTATCATGAGATATTTGTCTGCACCTTGTTAGCTCAATTAATCACCATTTTCTGCAGACAAATTGACAATAACCGAATGATACCTAAGGTATTGGCAGAGCCGGGCGATCCCAGGGCATTAATTCTCAGATACATATATATGCATTTAAGTGATAAAATGACGTTGGACAAGCTCTCCAAGAAATTTTATATGAGCAAATCTTCCATCAGTAAATATATTTTGGAGAAAACCGGATTGTCATTCAATGAACTGCTCAACGAGATGAGAGTTACAAAAACCATCAACTATTTGCTGTATACAGATTTTACTTTGGAAGAGCTTGCTTCTATTGTAGGATATGTGGATGCAGCGCATATCTCCAAAGTTTTTTCAGCAAGAATGGATGATAAAATTGGAAATTATAGAAAAACCTACGGAAAAGCATTGCAAGTAGGAAAGATAAAAGAAACAAAACAAGACTATCAGATTATTGAATATATTTTAAGAAATTATTCGGAGGATTTAACCGCTCAATCAGTTGCTGAACATTTTCAGATATCGGTTATTGAATTAAATAAAGCGCTGCTTTGGCAGGTGGAAAAGAACTTTTATGATTTTTTAAATTTAGCGAGGATAAATAAAGCCTGTGAATTTCTTCTGGAGACGGATATGGATATTACCGACATTGCCATTGGAGTGGGCTATAATACCGTGAAAACCTTCAGACGAAATTTTGTACAGCTAAGGCATATGGCACCAAGTGAATTTAGAAATAATGTCAGTATTCAGGAATAATATATAATAAGCTCAAAAAAAGTAAAACCGCTGGGAGACACATCCAGCGGTTTTTCGATTGTTTTAATTCTCAATCTATGGGTTTAACTTACCCATGGTGGGGACGGGTGAGACTTACTGAGCCTTGTTGAATCTTTTAGTTAATCTGGAAACTTTTCTTGAAGCAGTGTTCTTATGAATCGTATTCTTAGCGGCAGCCTGCATAAGCTTCTTTTCAGCTAAAGCTAATTTTTCTTTTGCTAAAGCCTTATCGCCTGCAGCCATTGCAGCTTCAAAATTCTTTAAGATTGCCTTTAGATGAGACTTAATACGTCTGTTTCTTGCAGTTTTCTTATTGATTACTAAGATTCTTTTCTTTGCGGATTTAATATTTGCCATGTTAATTCACCCCACTTTATACTTAATTTGTTCATTTCTTATACTGTATGCATAAGAAAATGCAAATATTTCGCAACACTCAGTATATATGAATAAAAACCAGATTGCAAGGGAAAAATCAATTAAAGAAAGAAAAACTTTGAAATTCAGGGAAAGTGGTGACGAATTTGAAATACAGAACAGATTTGGCGATAGAAAGTGTCGAGATGTACGATGAAGAAAGAGGGAAAAGCGGTGATATAGACGGCGTTGAGATGGAAAAAATTCAGTACGATGAAGACATTAAATCAACAAGAATTAAAATAATTGATCCAAAAGGTGAACAGTTGCTTCAAAGACCCATGGGAAATTATATTACCCTTGAAATCGAAGGACTGGTAGATGGGGACGCAGAACTGAAGGATCGCGCAGCTAAGGCTTTGGCAGAAGAATTAAAAGAGCTAATACAATTTCACTATTATTTAAAAGTATTAATTATCGGGCTGGGAAATGATAAGGTGACTCCGGATGCGTTAGGACCTTACACGGTGTCAAAGGTAAGGGTAACCAGACATTGGTTTATTATTTATGAATCCGATGGGGATGAAGAGCAGGCTTGTGTCAGCGGTTTTATTCCGGGAGTAATGGGATCCACAGGAATGGAAACAGCAGAGCTGATACAAAAAGCGGCAGGCATTGTAAATCCTGAGATCATTATAGTGGTAGACTCTTTGGCGGCAAGGAACATAGAACGTATCAGCACAACAATACAAATTAATGATACTGGTATTTCTCCTGGAGCCGGTATGGGAAATCACCGAACGATGCTCAATGAAAAAACCTTAGGTCATCGTGTGATATCCATAGGAGTTCCTACAGTTATTGATTCCAGTACGCTGATAATGGATGCGCTGGAAGGCTATATAAAGAATCCGGTAGAAGTAGAGAATTATATCGAGCAAAACGGACAGGAAATGATTGTTACTTCAACCGATATCGATCAAGTTATTAAAGATTTTTCGGACATTATTTCAAATGGAATTAATATTACCCTACATCCCGGCATATATTCATAAGGGCGGACTTAATAAAGAATAAAGTACACGCTTGAATGGGGGATAAAAATGAAGGGAAAACAATTGCTCACATTGGGAATTGCAGTCTTTGTAATTACGGCTATGGTAACTGTACGTGGCATGGAAAATGGCAGCGACAGAAATTTTCAGTTAACTGAAGCAGACGTGGGTAAGATGTGTTTATCAGGGGCACTGATGGTAGGAAGCAGAGGTGCCGACAGAGAGGAACCTTCTGATAAACAACAGCAAGAAACCGAGACATCAAATGAAACGGAATCCACAGATAGTACAGAGGGACAGGAAGTACCGGCTACAGAAACTCCAGCAGTAGTTGATACACAAGATCCTGATAATCCATCGCCACAGACAATAAATATTGACAATAGTAAGCCAGTTGTCATTATTTATCACACACATGCTACTGAATCCTATCAACCGGCATCTGCCGGCAACTTCCATGTTTTGCAAGAAGAGGGAACGGTCAGAGAAGTTGGAGATGTATTGACAAGAGAATTGGAGAAACAAGGGATTCAGGTTGTTCATGACAAAACCATGCATGACAATCCTTCTTATAACCAGTCTTACAGCAGATCGCTGGAAACCATTAATAATCTGCTGGGACAATATAAAAATGTGGCGGTGGTTATAGATTTACATAGGGATGCTGCAGGATATTCAGGTGGATCAGGGAAAACTACCATTGTCAACGGAGAAACGGTAGCAAAATATAATCTGGTAGTGGGAAACGGGAATGCCAATGCGGATAAGCTGAAAATTTTTGCCAATACCGTTAACAGAAAAGCGGAAGAAATGTATCCTGGATACGGTGGTAAAATTATTGAAAAGGCTTACAAGTTTAATCAGTATGTTTCGGATTATCATTTATTGCTTGAAGTTGGAAACAATGAAAATAATATAAGAGAATCAGATGCGTCAGCAAAGTATTTTGCCAACGTAATTGCTGCAGTTATTAAAGATATGCAGTAAGAAGAAATTATGAATGCAGCAAAATTCCCTATGAGATAGGGGTTACAAAAGATGAGAACTTTTTTTAGAGGATTTTTAATATTTTTATTATTTGTTTTAGGAATTGCAGGTGTAATGACTGTAGATGTGAGAAGCGGATATATGGCAGGTTATCCGCCTGCTGTTGAAATGGCTTTAAGCCAAGTTGATGTGGAAGAGCCCGGTGACAGTTTCGCACTGGGCTATGAATTTACGGTAAAAGTGAATAATGAACGGCTGCTAGAAGTGATTAGCAATTGAAATTCATGGAAATATCAATTATAATAGTATGGATTAAGAGATACTTATTATGATTGAGGAGGATGTATGGATTCATACCAACAGCATATAAGAAATTTTAGCATTATTGCACATATAGATCACGGTAAATCAACTTTAGCCGACAGAATTATTGAAAAAACAGGTTTGGTTGCTCACAGAGACATGAAGGAGCAGTTTTTGGACAACATGGATTTAGAGCGTGAAAGAGGCATAACCATTAAGCTGCAAACCACCAGACTTTCTTATAAAGCCAAGAATGGACAAGAATATGTCTTTAATTTAATTGATACACCCGGTCATGTGGACTTTACCTACGAGGTATCCAGAAGCTTAGCTGCCTGTGAAGGGGCAGTTTTGATTGTGGATGCTACTCAGGGAGTGGAAGCTCAGACCTTAGCCAACGTTTATTTGGCCCTGGATGAAAATCTTGAAATCATTCCGGCTTTAAATAAAATTGACCTGGCCAGTGCAAGGCCGGATGAAGTTAAGCTGGAGATTGAAGATATCATAGGAATTGACGCAGAAAATGCACCGCTGGTTTCGGCGAAAGAAGGAATAGGAATTGAAGATCTATTGGAGGCTATTGTGGAACAAGTTCCCGCTCCATCCGGAAGCATTGAGGGAAAACTAAAGGCTCTGATTTTTGATTCTTATTATGACAATTATAAAGGTGTAGTTATTTATACAAGGCTTTTTGACGGAAAAGTTAAAAAAGGTGATACCATCCGTATGATGAATACAAAGAAAAAGTATGAAGTCACGGAGGTAGGTTTTTACTCTCCGGGTCCGGTACCTTGTAAAGAGCTTAGAGCCGGAGAAGTAGGATATATTTGTGCCAGTATCAAGCAGGTAGCGGACGCAAGAGTCGGTGATACGATTACTTTGGACAATGATCCTACAGACGAGGTTTTACCTGGGTATAAAAAAGTTCAGTCTATGGTATTCTGCGGTATTTATCCGGCAGAAGGAGAAAAATATGAAAATGTAAAGGATGCACTGGAAAAGCTTCAGGTAAATGATGCCGCCTTTAATTTTGAACCAGAAACCTCACAGGCCTTAGGCTTTGGCTTCCGATGCGGGTTCTTGGGACTTCTTCATATGGAGATTATTGTGGAGCGTCTAGAAAGAGAATTCAATCTGGGAGTTATCACCACTTCTCCAAGTGTAATTTATAAGGTAGTTATGAACAGCGGAGAGATTCAGATGATCCAGAATCCGTCCAACCTGCCCAAGCCTACGGAGATCAGTCATATTGAAGAGCCTATTGTAAAAGCTGATATTATGATTCCGAAGGAGTATGTGGGTACCATCATGGA
>DKLE01000022.1 GCA_002455605.1 Firmicutes bacterium UBA6648 | reverse complement strand
GCACGTGTATCGCTTCAGGGAAAATGGAAATTAGCAGTTATTGCAACTGCGGTGTATATGATTGCACTTATGGTGCCTGCAACTATTTTAGATGTTATTTTTGGTGGGGAAGATGGTATATCCATGTTATCCGGCTTATATACCTTTTTAGTAACAGGGCCGTTTACTGTAGGTTATTCACTATTTTGCCTAAATTTATTCAGAAGAAAGGAAGTTGAAGTAGCACAAGTATTTTATGGCTTTGAGAAATTTTTAAAAGCCATCGGTCTTTATTTCGTAATGTGTTTCTTTATTTTCTTATGGTGCTTATTATTTCTTATTCCAGGAATTATAGCAGCATATCGTTACAGCCAAGCATTTTTAATCATGGTTGATCATCCTGAATACGGCATTATGCAGTGTCTGGCTGAAAGTAAACGAATCATGGTAGGCAATAAGTTTAAGTTTTTCTGTATGGAGCTGAGCTTTATTGGATGGGCCTTTTTAGCATCTATTCCTATGGTTGCTATCACTGCGGCTTTTGCTTTTGCAGGACCATCTTTAGCAGGATTAGGATCCCTGATCGCTACTATACCTTACTTCTGGTTAACTCCGTATATGTGTGTGGCAGGGGTTGCTTTTTATGAACTTGCTAACGGCAACTTAAGACCAGGAGTGATCGAAGTAGATCCAATAGAATATAAGGAACCGCTACATATGGATGAGGAAAAAGTATTCGCTACAGAAGAAGTGAAGCAGGATTCACAGGAAGAATCAAAAGAAAATTAATATTGACATTAAAAATTTACTATGTTAAGATTGTAAAAACTAAATAATAGGTCTTCAGGGCAGGGTGAAATTCCCTACCGGTGGTTAAAGCCCACGAGCCGTAAGGCAGATTCGGTGTGATTCCGAAGCCGACAGTATAGTCTGGATGAAAGAAGATAAGCGCAATTATTGTTTGCTTTTGATTGTTATGCTCTGAAATGTTTTCATTTCAGAGTTTTTTATTTATTCTATCGATCAATAAAAGTGTATGCAGAAGTGCAGATAATAAGCCGCATATATATTTCTAACGGAAATATAAATCATGATAAGAATGCCTTGGAGTTTATCCAGGGCATTTTTTTATAGATTAAATGACGTGAAAAGCGCTTAGGGGGTGAATTTATTGGTGGATGAAGCATATATGCAAAGAGCCATAGAACTGGCAAAAAAAGCAGAAGGGTGGACTAATCCCAATCCGATGGTGGGTGCCGTGGTGGTAAAGAATGGAAGAGTAATCGGTCAAGGAATTCATGAAAAATTTGGAGGACTTCATGCAGAAAGAAATGCGCTGAAAAATTGCAGTGAATCTCCGGAAGGAGCCACATTATATGTTACATTAGAACCTTGCTGTCATTATGGAAAAACACCGCCATGTACAACTGCCATCATCGAAAGTAATTTGTCTAGAGTGGTCGTAGGGAGCAAAGATCCCAATGTGCTTGTAGCAGGTAAAGGGATAGAAATTTTAGAAAATGCTGGTATACAGGTGGCTAAAGGAGTTTTAGAAAAGGAATGTAAAGAGCTAAATCAAGTGTTCTTTCATTATATAACAAAAAAAAACCCATTTGTAGCTATGAAATATGCCATGACCTTGGACGGAAAAATCGCAGCTTATACGGGGCAATCTAAATGGATTACAGGAGAAACCGCAAGAGCTCATGTACATCAGTTAAGGCATAAATACAGCGGGATAATGGTTGGAATAGGCACAGTGCTGCAAGATGATCCAAAATTGGACTGCAGATTGCCCGGAACTAAAAATCCAATACGAATTATCTGCGATACCAGTCTGCGGATACCATTAAACAGTAGAATTGTTGCTTCTGCCGGAGATATACAAACTTATGTGGCCACAGCCGTTAACGATGAGGAAAAAATAGAGGAGCTTACCAAAAGAGGGTGTAAGGTAGTGCAGGTTCCGAAGAAGGGTGAGCATATAGACTTAAAGAAATTAATGGTGCTTCTTGGGCAGGAGGGGATTGACAGCATCCTGCTGGAAGGAGGAGGAACGCTAAATTATGAAGCTTTACACGAAGGAATCGTAAATTATATATACAGCTATATGGCTCCGAAGATTCTCGGAGGCAAAGATGCAAAAACAGCTGTGGAAGGACAAGGGGTTGAAAGTCCTGATAAGGCCTTCCTGCTTAAAAACAGAAAAATTACATTACTTGGGGATGACATATTAATTGAGCATGAGATGATAGGAGGTGAAAAATAAATGTTCACAGGCATTATTGAAGAAGTAGGCTTAATAAAAAATGTAAGAAGGTCAGGAAACTCATCCCGCTTAGTTATTGAGGGAAATAAAATTTTTCATTCCATACAGCTGGGAGACAGTGTTGCCGTAAACGGCGTTTGTCTTACTGTTTGCCAATTAAGCGGTAATACCTTTGAAGCAGATGTAATGGGGGAGACACTGGCACGAAGCTCTTTAGGAACTTTAAAGGCGGGAAGTACGGTAAATTTGGAAAGAGCCATGGCGGCGGATGAACGATTTGGAGGCCATATTGTTTCCGGGCATATAGATGGGACAGGCACCATTGAGGCTGTACTAAAGGATGATATTGCCACTTGGATTAAAGTAACAACTGTTTCCAAAGTTCTGAAGTTCATTGTGGAAAAAGGCTCTATCGCTATAGATGGTGTGAGCTTAACAGTGGCAAAGTTGGGAACTGACAATTTTGAAGTTTCCCTAATACCTCATACCGGCAAAGAAACTACTTTGCTGAATAAGAAGGTAGGAGATACAGTGAACCTTGAGAATGATGTGATAGGAAAATACGTTGAAAGACTCATGGGACTCAATGAACAAATAGGTGTGAAAGAAAGCGGAATCAGTATGAAATTTCTTATGGAAAATGGATTTTAATAAACGTTATAGAATGGAGGTTATTTATGTTTCGATATAATACTATTGAAGAAGCCATAAAAGCGCTGAGACAGGGAAAAATAATAGTTGTAACAGATGCAGAGGACAGGGAGAATGAAGGAGATTTAATTTGTGCGGCTGAATTTGCCACTGCTGAAAATGTAAATTTTATGGCATCTCACGCAAAAGGATTGATTTGCATGCCCATGAGCAAAGCCATGGTGGATAAGCTGGGGCTGGATCAAATGGTTTCCAGGAATACCGATAATCATGAAACGGCATTCACCGTATCTATTGATCATGTGGATACTACGACGGGAATATCAGCAGTGGAACGCTCAGTTACTGCCTTAAAAACCGTGGAGGAGGGTGCCAGACCGGAAGATTTTAGAAGACCGGGACATATGTTTCCTTTGCTGGCTAAGCCTTATGGTGTTCTCCAAAGAGAAGGACATACGGAAGCCACTGTGGATTTGATGAGGATAGCAGGTTTGAAAGAGTGTGGTTTGTGCTGTGAAATCATGAGAGATGATGGGACGATGATGAGAACTTCCGAATTAAAACAGTTTGCACAAAAGCATGAGCTTGTTTTTATTACTTTGGAGGCTCTTAAAGAATACCGGAAAAGAACGGAAACTTTTATTGAAAGAGTGGTAGCTACGAACCTGCCTACCAGATATGGTGAATTTACGGCCTACGGGTATATAAATAAGATAAACGGTGAACACCATCTGGCCTTAGTAAAAGGCGACCTGAGCCATGAAAAATCCGTTCTGTGCAGAGTTCATTCGGAATGCCTGACAGGAGATGCCTTGGGTTCTGTGAAATGTGACTGCGGGGAACAGTATGATGCAGCTATGAAAAAAATCGAAGAGGCAGGAAAGGGCGTAATGATTTATATGAGGCAGGAAGGAAGAGGCATTGGACTCATCAATAAGCTGAAAGCCTACGCCCTCCAGGATAAAGGAATGGATACCGTAGAAGCCAATTTAGCCCTGGGCTTCGAAGAGGATTTGAGAGATTATTTTATAGCAGCACAGATTTTAAATGATTTATGTGTAAATGATATTCGATTAATGACAAATAATCCGGATAAGGTTAATCAGCTTTCCAAATATGGTGTGAATATTTCCGAAAGAGTAGCTATTGAAGTGGAAGCCAATCCATATGACCTTTACTACTTGAAGACAAAGCAGGAGAAAATGGGCCATATATTAAACTGTCATTAAAGAAACGAGAATATAAAAATAAGGAAGGACAGAAACAATGAAAATATTTGAAGGAAAATTAGTTGCAGAAGATCTTAAGATTGGTATTGTGGCAGCCAGATTTAATGAGTTTATCGTATCAAAGCTGCTGTCAGGGGCTGTAGACGGACTGACAAGACATAACGTGGAGGAAGATAATATAGAAGTTGCCTGGGTTCCCGGAGCATTTGAAATACCTCTGATGGCCGCTAAGATGGCCCGATCAGGAAAATATCATGCGGTTATTTGCCTGGGGGCAGTAATCAGAGGAAATACCACCCATTATGATTATGTTTGCAATGAGGTATCAAAGGGCATTGCTCATATCGGTATGGAAACAGGTATTCCGGTAATGTTTGGAGTGGTTACTACAGAAAATATTGAACAGGCAATAGAACGTGCAGGTACAAAAGCCGGAAATAAAGGTTATGATTGTGCCGTGGGGGCAATTGAAATGGTCAATCTTTTGGGGCAGTTTTAAATTATGGAACAAACATAGCCAGCACAATTTCGGAACCTTTAAGCCGCTTTTTTCATATTATGGCGAGAGTAATAATTTGAAAGGAGCGGTTTTTGTGGCTGTAGAAAGACATATTTATCCGGGAAATAATACAACTGAAGGTTTTTATTCTTATTACAATTACATATTGGGACAACGTGAGGCGAATAGGATTATTTGCATCAAGGGAGGTCCGGGAGTAGGGAAATCTACATTTATGAAAAAAATAGGAGAGACGTATTTGGAAAAGGGTGAAGATGTAGATTTTATGCATTGTTCTTCTGATAACAACTCTCTTGACGGCGTAGTATTAAAGAACAGAAGAATAGCTCTTATTGATGCTACCAGCCCTCATGTGGTGGTTTCGTAACTACTAATCAGCCAATTTCTATTTATTTGTCAAAATAGGGTGAAAGATCGCGAATATTGATGAAAAAAAGAAGTTTAGTATTTACCAAAAAAAGGGTATCATTTTTAAAAGAAGTTTTAGCAATTTATTATTATAATATGATGAATTGAAAAAGTGAAAACCAAAACGCCGTATTGAAGGAAAATAGAAAGGATGAGGAGTTATGAGAAAAAATTTCAAAATTTATGCAGCTTATGCAAGTAACATGAGTTTGCAACAAATGGCTCAAAGATGCCCTTTTGCAAGAGTGATCGGTGTTGGAGAACTGGAGGATTATAAACTTACTTTTAGAGGTATTCGCAAAGGTATAGCAACTATAGAACCATGCCAGGGGACAAGCATACCGGTTGTTCTGTGGCGTATCACGGAAAAGTGTGAAAAAGCGTTGGATCGTTTTGAAGATTGCCCCAAAGTGTACAGAAAGGAACAGGTGACAATAAAATTTCAAAATCATATTGTAGAGGCCATGGTATACGTTATGACCGATAAGTATTGTAATTTTCTTTCAAAGCCTACTCCATATTACATAGAAATGATACAACAGGCATATGACGATCATGGGATTATAAGAGATGGACTGTTTAATGCAGTTCAAGATGTATATAGAGAATTAGCCATTAGAAAGAATGCTTAAGTAGAAAATATCGGAAGTCCGCAATTATTTTGCGGGCTTCTAATTTTTTTGTGTAATCTCAAGAACTATAAATTTCTAAGTCATTAAATCCACTTTAAGAGAATATGAATTCTGGTAGGACATATCTTCAAAAGGAAGAGCAAGTTAAAACCACAGAATGAAAAACAATTGGAAAAGCTTTGCTCCGATTATAAAGGTGAGAATACATGAAAGCAAGAA
>DKLE01000042.1 GCA_002455605.1 Firmicutes bacterium UBA6648 | reverse complement strand
AAGCTAGAATTTAATAAAATTTCTGCTTACATTTTTAAGCTTTTTTATGATAAAATTTATATACAACGTGTAGTTGAAGCAACGTAAATCTGCTCGTCCGCTATGCGTTGTATTTTTTTCCGGTTATTGGTCAATAATCACTGGAAGGAGGCATTTATGTTTAAAATAGGAGATATTATTATTTATGGCAGCCAAGGGGCGTGCAGGGTAGAGGATATTGGTGTTCCTGATATTTCCGGTATCATCCAGGGGAAATTATACTATACTTTATCCCCTATATTTGTAGACGGTAAAATATTTATTCCGGTGGATACCACCATATATATGAGACCCATTATTACAAAAGAAGAGGCAGAAAATATTATTACACAGATTCCTAACATTGATACAGGCATAGTTGAAAATCAGAATTATAAGATTATGGAAGATCATTATAAAAAATTATTGGCTACACATGATTGCATGGATTTAATTCTTCTGATAAAATCCATATATAATAAACAGCAAAATGTTAAAATGCAGGGAAAAAATATTGGGCAAACGGATGAAAAATTTAGAAAGATTGCCGAAGATCTTCTTCATAGTGAATTTTCAATTGCACTGGAAATTCCCAAAAGTATGGTAAGCCAATATATAGCATCCTCTGTAGAACAGCTGACAAAAGGGAGTCTGCATGTCTAAAATAAATTTGGAACAAATCAATAAACCCATTTATAAAGTAATAAATGTAATAACGATTATAATAATGCTGGCCATTATTATTTATTTAATAATCAAATGGAATGAAATTCCCAACCAAATTCCAAAGCATTACAATGCGTTGGGAAAACCGGATGCCTGGGCAGGAAGGGGAAGTATTTTAATTCTGCCAATCTTAGGAGTTATTTTGTATACAGCCATCACTGTATTGGAACAATTTCCAACTATATGGAATACCGGCGTAGAGGTAACTGAGAAAAATCAATACCGAGTTTTAACTGCTTTAAAAGGCTTAATTGTTATGACTAAGTTCTCAGTTATTATCGGTTTTTCTTATATTACATTCTGCGAAATAAAATCAGAAAACCTGGGCTCTTGGTTTTTGTTAGCTTTTCTTTCTCTAATATTTGTACCTATTTTTTATTATCTCAGAAAGATATACCAAATTCCTGAAAGTGAGATATAAAATTTGCATTTACTCGATCATCTTGACAAATATAAAAGAGAAGATTATAATACGGTTGAAAGATAATTCAACTGTTCAACTATTATAGGAGGAAACCATATTATGTGTGCATATACTGCAGAGGTGGATAGATGTGACTGCAATATCATTCATGAAGAAGTTGTAAATGATGTACGAAGGCATATGCCTGATGAAGATATTCTGCTGAATTTATCTGATATATTTAAGGTATTCAGTGATTCTACACGAGTAAAAATCCTCTGTGCACTGTTTCAAGCAGAAATGTGTGTCTGCGATATTGCTGTTCTTTTAGGTATGACCAAATCGTCCATATCCCATCAGCTTAGGATTCTTAAGCAGGCTAAACTGGTTAACTATCGCAAAGATGGAAAAGTAGTCTATTATTCACTGGCAGACGAGCATGTTAAGACTATTTTTAACCAAAGCTTTCTTCTTGTATGTGAAAATTAATATTTATCAAAGAATAGTGAACATCAGATATTTTTTATTCATATAGTTGAACATATAATCAACTATTCAACTAATAAATTAAAAAGGAGGGAAAAAATAAAATGAATGTTACTGCAAAACGGGAACTGTCTCAATCCGGTGGAAAAACATTATATTTGCTGGGACTATGCTGCGGAGATTGTGCACGAAAAATTGAAGCACAAGTCAATCGCATTGATGGAGTCCAAACCGCTACTCTTGATTTTGTTTCTCAAAAGCTTATCATAGAGGCAATTGACAAGGAGAATTTACCGTCTATTGTACGTCAGGCCTCCCAAATTGCACGGGACATTGAGCCCGCTATAAAAATTTCCTACACAAATAAAAAGATAGAGGAGGCGGATTCTGCAATTTTCAGGAAGTATCTATATCGCTTCTGCCTCGGTATTGGGACAATACTGTTTATGGCTGGCATAATCTTTAATTTTTCTTCGCCAGTTGACCTTATAATTTTTATGTTAAGCTATCTTCTGGTGGGTGGTGAAGTGGTCTTTCGAGCACTGAAAAATATTTCGAAAGGGCAGGTGTTTGATGAAAACTTTCTCATGAGCGTAGCTACAATCGGAGCCTTTTCCATTGGCCAATATCCGGAAGGGGTGGCAGTTATGCTTTTTTATCAGATCGGAGAAGCATTTCAACGATTAGCAGTTAATCGTTCCAGACTTATGGATATCCGACCTGATTTTGCTAATCTAAAATCTGGCGGTAAAATAGAAGGTTTTTCTACCTTAGATACTTCAACGCTTACTGGGGAATCCCTGCCTCGTGATGTAGAACCCGGCAGTCAGGTTTTATCTGGTTCCATTAATAAAAACGGAGTCTTGACCATTGAAGTTTCTAAAGAATTTGGGGAATCTACCATCTCCAAGATTTTAGAGCTTGTTCAGAATGCCAGCAGCAAAAAGGCTCCTACCGAGAACTTTATAACCAAATTTGCAAGGTATTACACGCCACTTATAACTTTTTCTGCAATAGCTTTGGCGATTATTCCGCCGCTGATTATTCCGAGTGCTGACTTTAGCGACTGGCTTTATCGCGCACTTGCTTTTTTAGTGGTATCTTGTCCTTGTGCATTAGTAATCTCCATTCCCCTTAGTTTCTTCGGCGGAATAGGAGGAGCTTCTAAAAACGGAATATTGGTCAAAGGCAGTAACTATCTGGAAGCACTTAATAGCATTGATACTGTTGTTTTTGATAAAACCGGTACCCTGACAAAAGGTATTTTTAAAG
>DKLE01000040.1 GCA_002455605.1 Firmicutes bacterium UBA6648 | reverse complement strand
TGCTTCAAAATATATAATTATATTAGGAGGTTATAGATGAGTAATGATAATATAGGTACGATATCCCCACAAGGCAATATTATGCGCGTCGAAAATGCTCTTGTAGAAGAAGTGTCTACTCAAGATGGAATAACTGGTTATTTATTAATTTCACATGCTGTTCCCCAACCAAATTGCATGACTTCTATTGAGATTTTAAGATTAAATATTAGCACAAATTCTGTGATTTTGAACGCATTAGGCTCAAGTATGTGTTTATATGCTATCCGTAAAGGTATGAGAGTAGATGCTTTATTTTCACCAATAATGACTAGAAGCATTCCTCCACAATCCAATGCCTTTTTAGTAATAGCACGAAGAGAATTCCAATGCCCACTGAGCGTTACGGTCAACAGGATTGCCATGATAGATGTCAATAATAATTTCCTTTATACAGGAAATCCCAATAATGTAGACAGCCAAATAAGATTTGTCATACCTAATTCCACAATTATTAGCGACCAAAATGGAAACCCTATTGATTTAGGTTCACTTCAGCAGGGACAAATGGTACGAGTAACTCATGCCAATTTTCAGACTGCCAGTATTCCGCCACAAACTACGGCTTTTCATGTACAGCTAATATAAAAATATTTGTAAGAATAATATTACTTATAGAAACAGAATATGCAAGAAAAAAGGCACCCATGGGTGCCTTTTCAATGCTTCAAAATTATGTACAGGTTTCTCGTTAAATTGAAACTCTTCAAATATTCACTGGGATTTGTCAGCTAGTCTTTATGCAGCATCCTCTTCTGTTTCTTCGCATAAATACCATAATGCTGGTGTATTCGCCGGATTTAATCCTTCACTGGATTTATGTGCTTTAACGCAAACATATACGTTTCCATCATATGAAACAACACTTCCCAGCTTATACTGCTGTGCCGGCACCCATTTTTCTGCATTTAACACATTGGTATCGTCATTAACAGTCACCTCAGTTCCTGTTAGTTTCTGTAACGCTTTATCTACATCTACGATTCCGGCTCCATATTCATTGGAATTTCCGGCAGTTTTTGCGGTTTCCTTCAATAAAGCTCGTACTTGTTCAGCCGTGATATCCTTATCAACAGACTTCAGTAACCCAACAACTCCTGCCACATGCGGACATGCCATAGAAGTCCCTGTTAAATATGCATAGCTGCCGTCACTGGTTAGATAGGTGCTGTAAATCTTTACTCCAGGAGCCATAAAGTCCAATCCTTTTCCATAATTTGAAAAGCTTCCTCTTTGTCCTTTATTGTCAACTGCTCCAACTGCTATAACCGAATCATATGCAGCCGGATAGGAAATATATGATTTATATTCATTTCCGGTTGCGGCTACTATAACTGTTCCGCTTTGAACTGCAGTGTTACATGCAGATTCAAAACTCTTTGAATATGCTCCGCCGCCTAAAGACATATTAATTACATCCGCATTTTGCTTAGCAGCATATAAAATTCCCTGCTGAATTCCATAAGTGGTTCCTTTTCCGTTATCTCCTAATACCTTGATAGGGATTAATGTTGCTGTTCTCATTACACCTGTTACATTTCCATAACTTGCAACCGTTCCGGCAACATGTGTGCCATGACCCTGTCTGTCCATCGTATCGGTACTGGATCCGCTGGCAAAATTTTTACCTAATCCGGTATCTACATATTTGCTTAATGATGGGTGAACATTATCGATTCCCGTATCTAATATAGCAACACGTGTATTACTGCTGCCGGTAGTTATTTTCCAAGCTTTAGGAACCTGAATCATTTCGTAATTCCATTTTTGATTTGGATTTATATCATAATCCTGTTCTTGGGAGTCTGCTGTCTCCAGTGCTGTCATCACATAATTAGGTTCAATACCTTTAACCTCATACCCTGCATCAGTCAGCTGCTCCTCTAATTTCGTTCTTGCCTGTTCAAAGGTATATTCACCGGACGGATATCCAACTAAATAAGTATAGCCCATATTTTCAATTACATCATTCTCCAGGCTGTCCTGCCCTAAAATATGAAACTCATCCTCCGATTTTATTTCTGTAGATTCTAATAAATCATCCTTCAGTACAAACTCATTTTCCTGCAGTAAGCTATCAAGATTTTGATTTATGCCTTCCTCCGACTGCATTGAGCTGCTGTCTCCGATACTTAAAATCATCTCCCCTGGAATTACCTCTATATCCTCTGTCATAGCTGTAACCTTTTCTCCGCTCATAAAGCAACATGTAATTAATACTAATATCAACAAACTAGCTAAACCTATCTTTCTTTTTTTCATACCCCTTCCTCTTTTCGTTTTTATTTAAAACATTCGTGCATAGCTTATATTTATTTAAGCTTATCCTCCTTTCCTTTTTATATTCCCCTGTACACGAATTGTTTTATCCTTAATTATGTTGATATTATTTTAATAGCCTGTCCTGTTATCCAAATAATAGCATAATGTGGAATAATTTTCTACATATTCTCTTATCCATTTATTTTGTTGAAACCCTTTAACACGACAAAATCAGCCAAGAAAAATAGTACTCATCGTATATGACAAAAGACTTTCTGTCTTATTTTATACTTTTTTGTAGGCAATAATTATTTTTCATAAATTGAAGCGTTTATTTTATGTTTTCCAATCAATATTTTTTAATTAAACTAATATAACAATATGGATTTTATCATAAAAAAGATCACCATAGGTGATTAATCAAATCTCAATTTATTTATATT
>DKLE01000278.1:2466-4448 GCA_002455605.1 Firmicutes bacterium UBA6648 | reverse complement strand
ATTTCTGACAGCAGGAGTATTCAGCGAAAATAAAGTAATTTCCGTTTGGCGCAAAGCATATCAACAGTTTAAGACAAAAAAAGGAGTTAGATGCTCCATCGAAGCTTTATTAAAGCGTATTGATAAAGGCACCGGAGTTTCACCGATTAACCCCTTGGTTGACATCTATAATGCCGTATCTCTGACCTATGGTCTTCCTTGCGGCGGTGAAGATATTGATACCTTTAAAGGTAATTTACTTTTAACAAAAGCAGTTGGCGGGGAGCCTTTCCTTGCACTTGGAGACGAGGAATATGACAATGCTTTGCCTGGAGAAATTATTTATAAAGATGACGACGGAGCCGTGTGCCGATGTTGGAACTGGCGTGATGGGCAGAGAACCATGCTTACCGAAGACACAGTAAATGCATTTCTAATTATCGAATCGGTAGATCCTGACAGAAGCGATGACTTGGAAGCAGCTGCATTATTATTAGCAGAACTCACACAAAAATATCTTGGGGTTTCTACAAAGATTGCACATATGAATATTGTTGACCGAGAACTGACTTTATAGATTGAATAGAAAGGTCGACAGTTTTTTTAGGGATTGCACATATAATATCTAAAGTATAAATAAAAGGCAAAGATGATTAATTGTAATAAAAAAGACGGAATTCAATTTCCGTCTTTTTTATTTTTTATATTTGGTCTACTAGTTTCAAAAATACTATGGATAGACATGTCAGGGGAACCTTTGAAAAAAGTCATCCTTATTGCCGTATTTGACGAAAGTTAAAGAGATATCCTCCCAGTCTATGTTTCACTTTTTACAGCTCCCACAAAGAAAATATTCAGTTTTCCCTTCTCCTTCTCAATTCTTGTATGTACGCGAAACAAGTCACGCATCAAGGGAACAGTCAAAACTTCTTCCGGAGAGCCTGCTGCAATAATCTCACCATGGTTCATGGCAATCAGTCTATCACAGTAGTGAGCCGCAATATTCAAATCATGAATTGAGGCCAACACTGTAGTATCTTTGCGTTCCTTAATGATATCCATAATGAGCAGCTGATACCCAATATCCAGATGGTTTGTCGGTTCGTCCAGAATAATGATTCCCGCTTCCTGGGCAAAAGCGGCAGCCAGCAGTACACGCTGTTTCTCACCGCCGGAAAGACTTAAAAAGCTTCTGTTTTTCAATTCCAGCATCCCTACAAGTGACAGTGCCTTTTCGCAGATCTCCAGGTCGTTATCATTGTTGCTCTCCAGCAATTGTTTATGCGCATAACGCCCCATCAATACGATTTCAATCACAGGAAAATCAAATCCAGTGTTATGCTCCTGTGCCAAAACAGCTAACTGCCTGGCAACTGTTCTGGTACTCATATTTTTCATCTCTTTCCCATCTAAATACACTGCTCCCCGGCTTGGTTGATACACTCGATATAAGTTTTTGAGCAGTGTGGTCTTTCCGCAACCATTTGGGCCGATCAGCCCTACCAATTCGCCCTTTCTGATTTGGAGTGTGATATCTTGCAAAATATCTGTTCCGCCGGCATGGAACCCCACATGTTCGGCACTTATGCGCACATGCGCTTTTTCATTTGTTTTATACATAACTATTCACCAAATTTATAGCTTGAATGATATAACAGCCCGAGAAAAAAGGGTGCACCAATCAGCGCAGTAATAATACCGATGGGCATTTCCTCAGGCTTTGCCAAGACACGCGCTAGAATATCCGCAGCCACCATGAAAATTCCCCCCATCAGCATTGCCACCGGAATCATGCGCCGATGTGCCGCACCAAACAAAGTACGTGCAATGTGCGGAACCACAAGTCCCACAAAACCGATCACACCGGATACAGAAACCATAATACCCGTCAGCAGAGAACTCGTTATAATTAAAATTCGTTTTAGTTTTTTCGTATCCACACCAAGGGTGACAGCTCGTTCCTCTCCCATCAGCAATGCATCAAGGGATCGATTTAACAAAAG
>DKLE01000278.1:0-2273 GCA_002455605.1 Firmicutes bacterium UBA6648 | reverse complement strand
TCGATTTAACAAAAGAGTGATACATAATCCTAAGAAAAAAGCACTGACAATCAAAGGAATATTTTTCCAGTATACGCCGGATAAGGAACCGGTCATCCAGAACATGGCGGAATTAATTTTGTGAGTATCCGGCGTCAAAAAAATAATTAGGTTGGTCAACGCACCAAAAGACGCCGCCATTGCCATTCCTGTCAAAACCAAACGAGTTGTACTGGGGTTTCCTCGTGCATTGGCCAGCACGAAAACCAAAAAGCTGGTCAGCAGTGCACCGCCGAAGGCTCCCGCAGAGGTAGAAAAGCTGCCGATAAGAGGCAGTCCTCCCATCAGCAGCGCTGCCACCGCACCTGTAGCCGCACCTGATGAAATACCCAAAACAAAAGGTTCAGCCAATGCATTTTTAGTAAGTGCCTGCATCATGATACCAGATAGCGAGAGAGATGCACCAATACAAGCAGCCGCCAGCACCTTTGGAAAGCGGAGCTGCCAAATGATACTAACCGCAGACTCCGGCCACTGAGGTGCAAAAATATCCTGCCGGAACAACTGATTAATAATGATCTCAAAGATCCAGTCCACTCTGATATTTACTGCTCCGATATAAATTCCCAATAGCATGGCAATTAATAGTAGAACAAACAGTATCATACAAAACACACTATAAGAAACGTTCTGAAACAACTTTTTCATTATTCACCCTCACCTTATTAAAAAGCTTCAGGATGAAACTTCTCTGCCATGGTCTCAACAGCGTTAATATTGCGAACTCCCGCAATAACGTCGGAAAGCCCCAGAACCAAGATCCGGTTATTCTTTACCGCATCAATATCCTTCAGAGCAGGAGTATTTTTCAGGAAGTCAATTTTACCTTGTACATCATCCGAATTATTATATTGCATGACTACAATCCACTGTGGATTCTTTTTTATTACAGTCTCCCACTGAACAGTTAACCATCTTTTTTCCTGATCAGCAAAAATATTTTTTCCGCCCGCCAGCCTGATCAGATCGCTGGGAAGCGATGAACCTGCAGTATACGGAGCATCTTCCCCGGAATCATAAAGAAACACGCTGACCGGTTTCGTATCCTTTACTTTGCCGTTAATAGTACCAATTTTCTCCTTCATATCTGCAATAACAGTATCTGCTTTTTTCTCTACATGAAAAATCTTACCTAATAAAGTAAAATCTTCATACACAGCATTCATATCAGCACCTGGATACTCTGAACGCGGCACAAAGAATGAGATATGGTTTTCTTGAAGAAATTCTGGTGGAAAATTGGTTTCAGAAAAAGATGAGGACCAGCCGGTGATAAAATCAGCCGACGTACCCAGCAGTATTTCTCTGGACGGATTTTGTTCCGACAGGATTGGAATACTCTCATAAGCCGCCTTATACTCCGGCAGAATCTCGTTATCTGCAAATGCAGTACCGACCATTTGATTTTCTAATCCCAGTGCCAGCATCATTTCAGTTGTGAATCCAGAAAGGCTTACCGCTCTTTTCGGTGCCTGCTGGAAATCCATCGTATATTCCTTTTCGTCTATCTCACTGGTCACTGTAAGAGCAACTTGTCCATCCTGTGCCGCTGGTTCTTTTGATATGTTTTGCTGCTCCCCGTTTGAACAAGCGGTAAACAGAAAAACTATTGTGCATATAATGCAAAGTACTGACTGAATCTTTTTAAACATAATGTTCTCCTTTCATAGCTGCAAAAAAATAAACACAATCGGATTTCGATTGTGTTCATAACGATAAAACCGCACACGCGGTACCCACAGACGTTCCCTCCCATCGAAAGAAATCCATTTCAAGATAATCGGCAGGTCTCCTGACTTAGACACAATTCTTTTCCCACCTTCCCAGCCAAACAGCCAGTGGTTGCGGTAATACCGCCCATGGAAAATCTTTGTCTTTACAGTAGCGAGGGCTGTCGCGGATTCTAACCGCGTTCCCTTTTCATGCACCATCGTGCAACCGAATACCTGTAACTATTTAATTTTTGAGAAATATTAATTTTATTTCTGAATAAGATTATACTTTTTATCACTTATAATGTCAATTATATACAATATTTATTATATTTCGTCAACATAAGCTTATAATATCTGTATTATAAAGAATATATTCCAATTTGCGTTGCATACGATATCATATCTTTTATCTAATTATAAATTTCTGGCTGATAGTATTATTTGATTCCCACATCTGAATTGGAGTATAATTAATAAAATCTCCCCACTGAACATCTAAACAAAACTCTGCTATATTGT
>DKLE01000034.1:14946-16017 GCA_002455605.1 Firmicutes bacterium UBA6648 | reverse complement strand
GATGGATGGTCGAATCATGGGGTGGTCTACCCAGTTGTCGATCTTTTCACCAAACATATACACTCTTGTGTTTAGTTTTCTTAAGCTTTCAATATATTCGCTGCCTGTCATTAGTGCCATTTTGTTTTCCTCCCTGTAATTTAAAATTAATAAAGATTTTGGAATATTTCACGGATTTCTTCCTGAGATAGCTGCACATAATTGTTTGCCAGCAGTCTCTGCTGATTTTCTATAGTGCTTTGTGTGAATTGGTCGATTTGTGCTTCTGTCATACCGTACTCTCTAAGCGGCTTTTTAACAATTAACTGACCTAAGAATTTATCTAATTCTTCATAAACATCTTTGACATCACAGCCCAAGATGTCTGCAAAAATCTGATTTGCCTTGACAATTTTTCCATTTGGATGTTTTCGTACATACATCTTAAATACTTCAGTAAAGAACTGATAATTTGCTTCTCCATGAGGAACATGGAAGGCTCCGCCGATACTATAGGAAAGAGCATGAACAGCAGCACAGCCTGCATTTCCGAATGCGATTCCTGCATAATTAGAAGCAATAGCAAAATCTTTTAGATATGGTAATCTATTTTCTTTTGTATTTCCTTTTTCTAAAATCTTCTTATAGCCATCCATTATCATTTCTATTGCTTTCAGAGAATACATCTCAGTAAAAACAGAAGCTTTAGGTGAAAGATAGGATTCAATAGCGTGAATTAACGCATCGATTGAACTGGTAGCAAAAACATAATCCGGAAGTCCCCCAAGAGATTCAGGAATTAAAACGGCTGCATCTGCATAAGTTTCTTCCACAGCTAATCCTTTCTTTGTATGAAGGGACTTTAATTCTGCTATAGCAACATTTGTTACTTCACTTCCTGTTCCGCAGGTTGTAGGTACAACAACCAATTTTTTCACTTTTTTAGGGGCTACCGCTCCTGTAAATAAATCTACGGATTTTTCAGGAACATCCAGCGCTAAAATTTTGCAGATGTCAACAATGGTGCCGCCGCCGAATGCAATAATTCTATCATAATCAAATTCGTTTATTTTTTTAGTCATGGCATCAATC
>DKLE01000034.1:0-14886 GCA_002455605.1 Firmicutes bacterium UBA6648 | reverse complement strand
ATCAATCATTTCATCGGAAGGTTCGCCGGAACCGAACTGTTCCTGATAAATGACATTCGTATTAATTCCCAGAGGGGCAACATATGGAGTATACATCCACTCGTTTGTTACTAGCACATCTCTTTCACCCACATTAAACTCTTCATTGAATTCTTTAAATGTATCAAAATAAAATATTTTTGGAACTACTCTTAATGCTAACATTTTATCTCCTCCTTTTATATAAGCAAATTTAGGGTTTACTTGTTTCATTTTCCTATTGAAACTTTTCTTTCATGAAACCTCTGCTCAAATTCATACATTAATTCTTCTTTCGCACTTTCATGAGCAATTTCGATTAAGCATTTTGCTCTGTCACGAAGAGATTTACCTTTCATTTCAGCAATTCCATTTTCAGTAATAATATAATCAATATCATTCCTTGACGTGGTAACCGCTGCCCCTTCGTCTATAAACGGTACAATCTTTGAAATAATCTGACCATCCTTCTTCTTTGTAAAGGAAGGCATTGCTATAATAGATTTTCCGTCTTCTGCCATTGCTGCACCACGTATAAAGTCCACCTGTCCGCCAACTCCGGAAAATTGACGTTTACCTATGGTATCTGCTACAATCTGCCCCATCATATCGACCTGAATTGCAGAATTGATCGCTACCATTCGATACTGCCTCATAACTACAGCAGGATGATTTACATAATCTACCGGCCTTACTTCAACTTCTGGATTGTTATTGGCAAAATCATACAGTTTTTTAGTTCCCATTAAAAAGGTAACTGTCATTTTCCATTTGTTTTCTGTTTTGTACTTTCCCGTTATAACACCCTTTTCATATAATTGAATGGTTCCATCCGCGATCATCTCAGAGTGAATTCCCAGGTCCTTTCTATCACCAAGCATCTGTACAACAGCATCTGGGATTCCGCCAATACCAAGTTGCAGAGTAGATCTATCCTCGATTAATGAAACACAATGTTTACCGATAGCCATTTCTGTTTCACCAATTGCAGCAGGTTTCGATTCATAAATAGGCATTGACTCTTCCACTATGTAATCAAATTCCGAAACATGAACCTTTTCGCCAAAAGTCCTCGGGAACTGATCATTCACTTGTACAATTACAGTCTTTGCTGATTTTAATGCCTGAAAAGTATAATCTACAGACGTTCCAAGACTACAGTAGCCATTTTCATCCGGTGGTGTCACTTGTGTCATAAGCACATCGCACTTTAACTTACCATTTCGTATCATAATCGGTACTTCGTGGAAAAACATCGGTATAAAGTCAGCTCTGCCTTCTTCAATAGCCTTACGTAAATTAGCACTTGCAAAAATAGGCTTTGCTCTAAAATGTTCTTCCAGACCAGGAGCTGCATAAGCTCCTGATCCTAAACTAACCATATGTTTTACGATTACTCCATGGTATTTATCAGAATTGGCAACCATAGCATCAACCAGTACTTTAGGTTCGCCAACTGCATGCCCTAAAAAGACCACATCATTGTCTTTAATATGAGATACTGCTTCCTCAGGCGTACAAACGCGCTTACTGTACTGTTCATGCCAACTCATCTTAAAAGACCTCCTTAACGTTTATTATTATTAATAACTCGACTCAACTTATAATTATATCTAACTCAACTATTACTTATTTCAACTCAACTATTATCCTTAATTCATCATTCATCTTTTTTAATATATTTTACAGGTTTGCCTTTATAGCATTTTCATAAATTTCCAAGCCTGCATCCAACTGTTCATCGGTGATTACAAGCGGAGCAAGGAAACGAATAACATTTCCGTAAGTTCCGGCACTTTCTAAAAGAAGACCATGGTTAATAGCTTCCTGTACGATGTTATTTACGATTTCAGTATTTGGTTCTTTTGTTTCCTTATCCTTAACAAATTCAATACCCATCATGCAGCCAACGCCTCTTACGTCACCGACAACTTCATATTTTTCCTGCCACTGCTTCCAGATGTTCATCACCTTATCAGCTATCTTAAGCGCTTTTCCCGGAAAATCTTCTTTTTCCATAATGTTAATAACTTCTAAAGCTGCTGCGCAAGCCAAGGCATTTCCGCAATAGGTTCCGCCGATAGTTCCTGTAGGAACTTTATCCATAATTTCAGCACTGGTTGTTACTGCACTTAATGGCGCACCGCCGGCAATAGACTTGGCTGAAGTCACGATATCAGGAGCACATCCGTTTTCTGCCCAATATTCACTGGCAAACATTCTTCCTGAACGTGCAAATCCAGTCTGAACTTCATCTGCAATCAATAAGATTCCTTTTTCGTCACAAATTTTTCTAACTGCCTTCACCCATTCAATCGGAGCCGGTACAAAACCACCTTCACCCTGTATAGGTTCTAAAACAATGGCAGCTACGTATTCTGCCGGAGAAGCTTCTATAAATGCATCCTCTACCTTTTTTACGTAATACTGAATTGCTTCTTCTTCTGTTAAGCCTTTAGGAGCTCTATATAAATACGGATATTCAACACGATACACACCATCCGGGAAAGGTCCCATTCCAACCGCATAAGCCTTTTTTCCGGTCATAGCCATTGTCATTAAGGTTCTGCCGTGGAAAGCTCCGCTAAATACAATAATATTTGGACGTCCTGTATAGCCCTTTGCAATTTTTACAGCGTTTTCATCAGCTTCCGCACCGCTGTTTAAGAACATTGTCTTTTTCTTTTGGCCCTTTACAGGAACGATTTCATTCATTTTTTCTGCAAGCTTAATATATCCCTCATGAGTGGTGATGTTCATCATGCTATGGAAATATTTTTCTGCCTGATCCTGTACAGCCTTTACAACTGTCGGCTGACTGTATCCAACGTTAGTAACACCTACGCCTCCGATCCAGTCTAAGAAAAGATTGCCGTCAACGTCTTCAAACATTGCACCTTCGGCCTTAGCCATAACACATGGGTATACACATTTAACAGCGTTTGGAATAGAGTCTGCCCTTCTTTCAATAATCTTCTTGGCTTTTTCGCCAGGAAGTTCTGGTGTAATAATTTTAGGTAATGCATTTTTTAGTTCCATTTTTTCTCCTCCAATTTAAAAAATACTATACAAAACGGTTTAAAACCGCCACCCGTTATGCCTACTAAAGTTGCAAAACATGTGCCAATGTTTATGCAAGAGTGATTATTTCATAATTTCTGAAAACTCCGTTCCTCATAATCCTTAAAATATCAGCAAATATCTATTCTAAATTTTCTAAATAATAAAAAATTCAAAAAAAAAGAGGAGCCTTTTCAGCTCCTCTTTCTATTAATTTATTAATAAATTTATTAATAAATTAATATTTCATTGTTATGTTTTAAAACAATCCGCCGAATAGTCCTCCGCCTTTGCAACCACTGTTGTTATTACAGAAAAGTAAGTAAAGAACTATTAAAATAAGAATGATAGACCAGGATCCTCCACCACAATCATTATTGCAGCAGCAGTCATCAAAGCATCTATCATCGCATCTGTCCTTGCAGTTGCAATCTTTAAAGCAATCTTTTTCGCAGAAATTACCGTCGCCCATAACGCACCTCCATATGTAGATAATATTATTAATCATAATATGCAGATGCCCGTTAATGTGTGCTAAAAGTCGTATTCCTCTTCTTCCAGGCCGCTCATATATTCCGATTCCGGATCCGCCTCTAAATCTTCTTCAATATAGCCGGCCTCCTCTTCGTCATTCATTGCATTGCCGAAAGAAACCACATATTCATCCAGCTGATAGTTCAACCCTTCATCAAATCCATATAAATATTCTTCTTCATTTAACTTTTCCATCCTGGAAAGCACTAGCGCTTCAAAAAAAGTTACTTCTTTGGTATTTCCGTCTTTTTTCTTTGTACACTCAATCCTGCTTTCTATAACAAACCAATTTCTAAATCGATAAAGCTCTTCCACAAAGTTTACCAGTTCACTGGTCTGCTCTTCCGCGTCCTCTTCTTCCAAAGGCTTCAGCATACCTCTTAAACACATGCTTAAGCTCTTTAAGAAGGTAAAAGCTTCTGTTCCGTCATCGGGCAGTCCTTCGGAGATTTCATCGAAATAGTTCTCCATTAATTCACTCAGAACCTTCTTATCCACTTGTGATATTAACTTATACAGAGCATCATATGAAATCGGTTCATCGCACTCCATCAAATCGGCAAAGTGTTCAAAATACTGAAATTCGTCCGGATTATCAATATCCAATAATTCTAATAGTTCATCATAATTCATGCTCATTATCCCTCACTTTAAATATTAAAAATATACATGTAAAATCATAATTTGTGGTATAATATTCTTTGTATCACCAATTATATCCAATTTAAAATCGATTATGCAATACATATTATATTAAACAATTATGAATGATATGTAAATAGTAACTATAATTACATTATGAATATCATGTGTGGAGGTTCTAAATGAGCGATAAAAAAACAAAAACAAGAGAGCAGATTGATAAAAAATACAAATGGAATATCGAAAGCATGTATCCCAATGAAGCGGACTGGGATAAAGATTACAATGCAGTTATGCAAATGTCCGATGAGTACAGCAAATATTCCGGCAGACTTGGTGAAAGTGCTGAAATGCTGCTTGAGGCATTTCAGGAAAAGGACAAAATTTGGCAAGTTGCTGAAAAAGTGTACGTTTATGCACGGATGAAGCGTGATGAAGATAACCGGGTAACTAAGTACCAAGCCTTTGCCGATAAGTGTCATTCATTATTAGCTAAGGCGTCTGCTTCCATGTCTTTTTTCACTCCTGAACTTTTGGAAATACCGGAAGAAAGACTGTTAGGATTTATTAAAGAAGAGCCGGAGTTAAAAATCTATGAATATTTAATTTTGGATATTCTCAGAGAAAAAGAACATGTATTGTCCAAGGCAGAAGAAAATATTCTGGCTCAAATGAGCGAAGTAACCTCTTCTACCAATGACATCTTTACGATGCTGAATAATGCCGATATTAAATTCGGTACTATCTTGGATGAAGACGGAGATGAAGTTGAGGTCACTCACGGCCGATATATAAACTTCTTAGAATCCTATGACCGACGAATCCGCAAAGATGCTTTCGATCATATGTACCAAGCCTATAAAGATCAGATCAATACCATTGCCACCACCTATAATTACAATACTAAAACGGACGTAATCCATGCAAGAATTCGCAAATACGATTCTTCATTGGCAGCCGCCCTGTCCAGTGACAATATTGACAAAGAGGTGTATCATAATCTGATTGATGTAGTCAACAACAATCTTCATATCCTGCACAGATACATGAAGCTTAGGAAAAAACTGTTAGGGGTAGATGAACTAAAAATGTACGATGTTTATGTTCCTCTCATCGAAATTCCCAATAAAACCGTTTCCTATGAAGAAGCACTTGACATCATGCGCGAAGGCCTGGCTCCCCTGGGTGAAGAATATCTTTCCAATATGAACAAAGGAATTTCTGAGGGCTGGATTGATGTCTATGAAAATGAAGGAAAAACCAGCGGAGCATATAGTTTTGGAAGCTATGACAGTATGCCTTTTATTCTTCTGAACTATTCGGAAAAACTAAAAGATGTTTTTACTGTAGTTCATGAAATGGGGCATTCTATGCATTCTCATTATACCAGAGAAACTCAGCCTTTTGTTTACGGTGGTCATTCCATATTCACTGCAGAAGTGGCTTCAACGGTCAACGAATCCCTCTTAATGCAGCATTTACTGAAAAAAGAAACCGATATCAATATGAGAAAATATATTCTAAATTTATATATTGAAGAATTTAGAACGACTCTTTTCCGTCAGACCATGTTTGCCGAATTTGAACTGCTTACTCATGAAGCTGTTGAAAAGGGAGATGTTCTCACTGCCGAATGGCTTTGCAGCGAATATGAAAAGTTAAATAAAAAATATTTCGGCGAAGCACTGGGCGAGGATGAATACATTAAATATGAATGGGCGAGAATTCCTCATTTTTATAACGCATTTTATGTTTATAAATATGCCACAGGTTATTCTGCTGCGACCGCAATTTCAAATAAAATTCTAAATGACGGCAAAACTGCCGTACACAATTATATTCAATTTTTAAAAACCGGTGAATCCGATTATCCGATTGAGCTATTAAAAATTGCAGGTGTTGACATGAGCAGCCCTGAACCGATTGAGCTGGCTATGAAAACCTTTGAAAAATTAGTGGATGAATTTGAAAGATTGGTATAAAAAACAATGAAAAACAGAGTTATAACCATACACACTAATGAAACCCCTGTATCATTAAAAACAAAAAAACTTCTGGCAAAGAAGTTGGAAGGCAGTGATTTTATAGTTTCTGAGTCCCTTGATGCGGACTCAGAACTTATTGTCTGTATCGGCGGTGACGGTGCCTTTTTAGAAGGAATACATAAATTTAATTTCCCGGATATTCCTTTTATTGGCATCAATACCGGTCATCTGGGTTTTTTTCAAGAAATTAGTCCAAACCAGCTGGCAGACTTTATTTTCCACTATAAAACCGGGAAATACCGCCTGCAAACCCTGTCAACAGTGAAAGCCACAGTCATTAATGATAACAGTGAATGTTTCGAGCACATTGGTCTGAATGAAATCGTTATCAGAGGAGAGCTGTCTCATCCCGTTCACTTAAATATCTCCATCGGCGGAAGCTTCATTGAACGGTTCAGCGGAGACGGCATTCTCGTTGCCACTCCTGCCGGAAGTACAGCTTATAATTACTCCCTGGGAGGCTGTATTGTTGATCCGAGAATTAAATTAATGCAGGTTACTCCCATCGCTCCCATGAACACAACAGCTTACCGCTCTTTTACTTCCAGCATATTGCTGCCTTCGGAGCTGTCTCTGGGAGTCATTCCCGAATATGCCACCAAGCACGGGATTAAAATAACTACGGATCATTTAGAATATAACTACAAGGATATCAAACATATCAATATTGAATTTTCCGATAAAATTGTAAATTTACTGCGTTTTGAAACGTATGATTTTTGGACTAAAGTGAAAAGCAAATTTTTATAGAGGTAATATGAACAGCACAAATAAATTTCAATACATTGTAACAGAAGAAGATCGTGGAATTTCTTATAAAGAGTTAGTTCGAAGCAACTTCACATTTTCCAGCCGTTTAATGACAAAGTTAAAGCAGAACAATCTGGTCTTTATAAACGGAGAATCAATAAAGATGTACCTTCCCGCAACACCGGGGGATATCATCACCATTGAACTTCCCGAGGAAACCAGTAACTTTATCCCGGAGCCGATCGATATCCATCCTGTTTTTGAAGACAGCGATCTGTTGATTATTAATAAGCAGCCGGGCTATGTGGTTCATCCTACAAAAGGACATCCTCTTCATACCATGGCTAACGGGATTATGAAATATATGATTGATACCAATCAAAGTTTTAAAATCCGTTTCATCAACCGATTGGATATGAATACTTCTGGGCTTCTGGCAGTTGCTAAAAACTCTCACAGCCAGGATGAATTTACTAAACAAATGAAAGAAAATAAAGTTGCCAAACGTTATGCAGCAATTGTTAAAGGCATCATTAAGGAAGACAGCGGTACCGTAAACGCTCCTCTAGGCAGACCCGATCCAGAACGAGTGGAGCGAGGCGTAATGGAAAATGGAGCCCCTTCTGTGACCCATTATAAAGTCCTGGAAAGGTATGAGACAGGTTATACTCTTGTCGAACTGCTCCTTGAAACCGGACGTACCCATCAAATAAGAGTGCATATGTCCCATATAGGCTTTCCAATTCTTGGGGATCATCTGTATGGAGGTGAAAATCCATGGCTTATTGAAAGACAGGCTCTTCATGCCAGATATTTATCCTTTTACCATCCTGTATCGGCAAAATGGATGGAGGTTGAAGCCCCTCTTCCTGACGACATGCTGGAAACTATTGAAAAAATTAAATCAATCAACAAATGATTAAAATCCACCTTGTCTATGGAGCAAGGTGGATTTTTTTACGGCCGGACAGCCTTTTAACAAGATTCCTGTAATTTAAACCCCGAAATCTTCTCCTTTAAAATTCTTGCTTGATGGTGCAGTTCTTTGCTTATGCTGGCTGATTGCTCTGCTGTCTCCGAATTTCTCTGCACCACTGATGTAATCTGTTCGATCCCTGCTGATAATTGTTGTATTGAGTCTGTCTGCTGTACACTTGCCACAGAAATCTTGTGGATTAAGTCTGCCGCCTGCGAGGATTTTTCTACTACACTTTTTAAAGCTTTCTCAGTTTCTCCGGCAATATTAGTTCCATGATCTATTGCATCTATTGAACTTTTAATAAGCTCAGTTGTACTCTGTGCCGCTGCTGCGGATTTTTGTGCCAACTTTCTCACTTCATCGGCTACTACTGAAAATCCTTTTCCCGCCAGTCCTGCCCGGGCAGCCTCTACGGCTGCATTTAAAGCCAGAATATTGGTTTGAAAGGCAATGTCATCAATGGTTTTAATTATTTTCATTACTTCTTTAGACCTGCTTGAAATATCCGATATAGCGTTCACCATATCTTTCATATATCCATCCGATTGAATAATATTCGTACTGACTTCTTTTGTAAATAAATTGGCGGTTTGTGAATTTTCTGCGGTATTTTCTATCTGGGCCTTTATATCTAAAATAGTAGCTGAAAGTTCTTGAATAGCAGCAGCCTGCTCCATAGCACCGCCTGCCACAGCCTGAGAGTCATTGAAAAGCTGATCCGAATTGCTTTTCACCTGATTGGATGCAAGATTAATAGGTATCAAGGTAAGATTAATATTTTCGTTCAGATTTTTCACTGCGGAAAAGATTTCTTGAAAATTCCCCATATACTTTTCACCATAGGAAATATTTTCACTGAAATTTCCCCGTGCCATCTCATTTAAAGTATAATTTAAGTGAGCAATGATACCTTTCAATACCTTTGACATGTTGGCAAAAGCCTGTATTACCTCTCTTAATTCGTCCTTTGAATCGGCTATCAGTTTATCACTTAAATTCCCCTGAGATATATCATTGGAAGCGCATACAATTTGTCTGATGGGCTTCACGATGCTGTCCGTCAACAGCTTAACAAACAATATGGATATGCTCAAACAGATGATTGCCGTGACTAAAATAATAGCTGCCGCATAGTTTTTTAACATAATGATTTCCTTAAAAGCATCGGTAACAGATTTATCTGAAACAGCACCCACCTCATCCAAGACTTTATGCAGCTTCTCAGAAGCCTGAGCATAATCGGAATTCAGCAAAGTAAAAGCTTCTGCCTTACTTCCTTTCAATGAATAGCTCATCACCATCATTTCCTGCTCTATAACTTTATTCATGCAGGTATTTAGCTCCTTCATAATTGTCTGATCACGGAAGTTTTTCTTTAATGTGTTGATATCTTTCATGACTAATTCAATGGATTTATCTACCTCTTCTTTATAGTCCTGCCGATTTGTTTCATTTGAATTATTCACCATCATCAATATTTCTTTATCTAGCTTTTCTATGTTTTTTCTGATTTCCATCTGAGTCAAACTATTTTCATGCTCTATGTAATAAAAGGAATATATCTTGTCTTCAATAGCAGTAATAGCACTAATTGAAATAAATAAAATAATCAGAAAAAAAATCATAATTACCGAAAACGATAGCGTAAGCTTATACTTAACCTTTAAATTCTTATACATTCAAAACCTCATTTTAATTTCATAACAAGCTTGTTTATTATATGCCAAAATAAAATTCACACTGTAATTACAGCATTTCCGGCTTTCTGCTTACACCTTTTTTTCGTGTCTGCAATTATTTTCGAAAGTTCTTCCAGATCCGTATACTCTCGATTTTTGTTGGTAACCGCTGCTATAGAAAGTGTTGCAATTGGGAACTTCTCAGTAAATCCACTTCTGTTTTTAGATATGATATACCCTTGCTCCCAATCCTCTTTGCTATACAGAGCTTTGATGGACCGACTGAAGCTATTGATTATATTCATGCAAAGTTCCTCAACAAAATAGGACTGAGTAATAATCACAAAATCATCTCCGCCTATATGTCCCTTAAAATCAATTTCATTACAGCACGCTCTCATGCTGTCAGCCAAAATTTTTATCATCAAATCTCCGTTTGTAAATCCATATGCGTCATTATACGCCTTAAAATTATCTAAATCCAAATAAACAATGGCAAACGGGCCCTTCTCTTTTGTGATTTGAACAATTTTTTCCTGTACGGCGAAGTTTCCCGGCAGCCCTGTCAATGGGTTCGCATCGGTTGCCCGTTTTACTTGGATATTTATGGCAGTATTTAATAAATCTTTAACAGTTACAACACCCATGTATTTTTGTTCATCCGTTACAATAATAGCTTCATAGACTTCTGCGGAATTTCGATTCATCGCTAACATGGCCACTTCATCTATACTTTTGTTTCGTTCAACCGCTAAAAATTCAGTCTTCATAATTTCTCCTGCTGTCCGTCTTTGACTGAGATTATATCCAAACTGTCCACTGAATTTCTGCAGCAGATAAGTACGTGTTAAAATGCCGCAGATCTTATTATCTTCATCCACTACGGAAACTTCCGTAATCTCTTCATCATTTTGCATCAGATTATATACGTTTATGGATTTCTCCTTATATTTTACTGTATTTTTCTTTTTACAAATTGCATCTATGTTGCTGAAGATAGAGGGTTGATAGGATATCTTTAATTGATTTTCGATATTTTTTATCAATAATTTTTTCTCTGCTTCAATTTGACAAAAGCCTTCTGAAGGTTTTGCCAGATAATATCCCTGACCATAATCTACCCCTATATCAATTAACGTTCTGAGTTCATCTCTCCTTTCAATCCCTTCAGCAATTACTTTGATTTTAGCTTCCTTGCAAAACTGAACAATTGCTCCTACAATTGATCTTTTTACAGAATCGGTGTCCATGCAGCGTACCAATTCCATATCAATTTTAATAAAATTCGGTGAAAAGCTGCATACACGATTTAACCCCGAATAACCGGAACCAAAATCATCAATAGCGATTTCAAAATCCTGGGACTGGTAATGTTCGATGGAAGCTTTAAATACGTCCAGTGCGTGAATCGCACTCTTCTCTGTTATTTCAAAGATAATGTCTTGAGTGTGAAGACCATACTGCCTAAGTTTTTCTCGGGTAAACCCCGATCTCAATTCTGGATCGTGAATAATATTGGCATCCACATTGAGGAACAACTTAGCAGCCTTAGGTTTTTTCACTGCATTTTTTAAAGCCTCTGTACGACAGACCTTTTCCAGCTCCCATAATTTCTTCTTTTGCGCCGCAATATGAAACAGCTCCTCTATATTTAATTCACATTCGGTAAGCTTAATACGGCTTAAAGCTTCGTAGCCAAATATACGCCCATCTTCCAGAGATACAATTGGCTGATATACGGTTTTAATATGCCCGCCTTTCAATATTGTAAAAAATTGTTTTGTTTTATCCATACCGATTCTTACCTCAATAGCTGCTTTGTCTTATTGCTTATTTCTGTACTTTACTGTTACATTCCATTTATTTCTTACAGTATGATATAGCTTTGTAAAGTCTGTTAAAACCTTTAGGTAAAATTTGGGTTAAAATAAAATATCAGGTATGAGCAATTTCATACCTGATATTTTACTATCCTATTAAAAAATTAATAATATATATGACATAGTTATAATATCCGCTGTTTATTAAAGTTATTTTATTAGCAGCTTCATCATTTTGTGAACATGGATTAATTTATGCTATAGTTACTGCTGGTTGTTATCTGGATCGTATCCGTTGCTGAGTTATAGGTTAAGCCAAAGTTGAGCAATACAGCCAAATCCCTAAGCATTACATAATTGTTGCCGTCTATGTTATAAGCAGTCATCACCGTAGGCTGATTATCCAGCGTTACGGTTTGTATGGATATCATGATATCCTTTGATTGAGTCAATGCAATGTTCTCCTGTCCGTTAGAGGTATAATAGCCTCCGGATAACAGGGCTATAGCGTTGGTAACCTCATTATATCCTACAGAAAATTGTTTGTTGGTCCCCAGAAGAAGACTTGCAATATCTCTCAGTTTTACAAAGTTACTGCCGCTTATATTGTAAGCATTCAGCTGCTTGGAAACACCATTCACATTCAAATTTTGAACGCTTACTAAGGATTCTAATTTTTTCGGATGCTTGTAGATACTAACGCTGTAATTCTTTATATCATATGTATCGCTGGTGAGATATACCGTTATATTAAAGGTATTCAATCCCTCATTTAAATTAAAATTTTGACTCCATGTAGAGCTGTTCAGTTCTGAATTATTTAAATAGATTTTTGTATCGCTTCCGGCCATCATATAAAAGCTGACACTTTGAGTATTGTTTCCTACGTTAGCCGTATAATTTTTCTTGCTGGAATTAAAAACAGGGCTTAGGGAAATCGTATTTCCATTATTGTCTTTTACACTTAAGCCAGAAATAACTGCTTCTGTTTTTTCTGAAGAATCGCTGTCCTGGCTATTATAAGTAACTGTAAGCGTGTATTTTGTAGTATCTTTACAATTTTCGGCTATTACATTTATTACAAATTCATTTTTGCCCTTGCTGACTTTGAAGTCTAGATAATCATCATCGTCCAGCAATTCTCCGTTAATCAATACATGAGCACCGGAATCTCTTGGCTCTGCATAAATCCGAACGGTATCATAATCATTTTCTTTAACGGTGACTTTATATTCCTTTACATTTCTCTCAAAATCCTTGTTTAAAGATACCTTGGAATAAGAGTCTTTACCATCTTTACTTCTGACCGATAAAGAGTCTAATGTATCTTCGTCATCGTCATTTTTATCTCCGCAAAAAAAAGTTACGGTATACGTATCCAGCTTATCATCATTTTTATCTCTAACAACAATGTCTATTGTATCTCCATCGGAAATTTTCTTGATATAAGCAAAATAATCATCATCTTCATCAATCTGATCGCCATCGCAATACACCTTATATTTACTGTTATCAGGCTTCATATAAAGATACGCATAATTCGTATCATCCGGTAAAAATACGTAGTAATTCGCTATCTTTGGATCAAATTTAGGAAATAAATCATACTGCTTACTGGAACTTGTACTCTTACTTTCGCTTACTACAAGCTTGTCTAAGGATTTATCCGCTGAATTTGAAGCAAATACCGCACTGGCATTTGCCATTAGAAGTGATATAACAAGTAAAATAGCAAAAAAATTTTTCATAATATCCTCCCTATCATTTATTGCTATAACAGAAATTATTAATCTGTTTCCTTTATATTCTATTATGCACTATTTAGCTATAGCTTTTCCAGTGATAATTAAATATTTAATAAAATTTTTCCAGTCATAATTCGATATTTATATACTTTTTGCAGCTTCAATTAAATCCCCTCTTTGGTTTTCAAGTCGGTTTTCAATCACCTGTTCCAAAAGCCATTCTAAAATCTCTCCAATTTTTTTCCCGTCCTGAATGCCAACTTCAATCAGATCCCTTCCATTGACAGCTAAATCTTTCAAACTATAGCATTGGCTTTCCTGGAAAACTTGTTTCTTGATTTTTTCTATATTTTCAAGCTTTTTCAGTTTCTTTTCTCTTTGATAATCCGATTGCCCCATAACATCTGCATATTTTACCTGCAATAACCGATCAAATTGTGAATCTCCTATTTTATTCAGCCATTTCTTGATAAACTGATTGCTTTCATTTATATCTGCATCATGATACTTAACCAATTGGCACACATTGTTCACCGTCAGATTATCAAACTTAAGATCTTTCAATATTTTTTTTGCCATCTCCGCGCCAAATTCCCCATGACTGTAAAAATGACCGATACCATTGCTGTCACAAGTATAGCATTCCGGCTTTCCAATATCGTGCAAAAGTAAGGCTAGTCGGATGATTATCTCATTGATAGAACTATCCACAGCTATAACCGTATGTTCCCATACATCATATTTATGATGAGGATTATTTTGCTGGAATCCAAACATAGGTGTTAGTTCCGGCATAATCACTGCCAAAATATCTTTATACTCCCTTAAAATGTGCTTGATTCCTTTTCCCCGGAGAAGCTTACACAACTCCACGTTAATCCGCTCCCTTGATACCCGGCTCAAAAGCTCTTTATTACGGCGCATACTTAATGCGGTGTCTTTTTCAATGACAAATCCTAAAACCGATGCAAACCGCATAGCCCGTATTATTCTCAGTGCATCCTCTCGAAATCGTTCATCAGCATTGCCAACGCATCGAATAATACCGGCTTTTAAATCACTGCAGCCCTGATAATAATCCACCAATCCTTTGGCAGAATTATATGCCATGGCATTAACAGTAAAGTCCCTTCTGGCCGCATCCTCTTTTAAAGAGCTTACAAAGGCTACACTTTCCGGCCGCCTATTATCTAAATAGACTCCATCCCTCCGATAGGTTGTTACTTCATAGGATCGATGATTTAATCTTACAGTGACCGTGCCATGTTTTATTCCTGTGGCTATCACCGGATAGTCTTTAAAGCATACCATAACCTCTTCAGGCTGTGCGGAAGTACAAATATCCCAGTCCTGGGGCTGCTCTCCCAGAAGGCTGTCTCGAATGCACCCGCCTACAGCGTATGCCTCATGCCCTTCTTCTTCCAGTCTTTTTATTATCTTCTCTGCATCTATTGGTAGATTAATAATCACACTTCCTCCTCCGCGAAAATTTTGTCATATTTTTCTGTTGCTGAAATATATAAAACTATCGATTGCATCCAATATATCTTGAAAGTTTTCTCTTGAAGCTGCGTCTATATACTTTTTAAGAATCTCGTTTTCTTTGTCATCCTT